>CAZRNI010000253.1:0-4018 GCA_964601425.1 uncultured Eubacterium sp.
GGCAGCATTTCTCCGTACAGTGTCACGTCCGGACGTACCATTTCCCCGCAGTCCGTGCATTTCGGAACCGGATCCGGATTGTCAAAAACATAATCCGCATCATATTCTTTTCTACAGAAAACACAGTGGTTCCGCAGCGTCGTCCCGTGAATTTCCTGTACATTGAGACTGCCGGCCTTCTGGTGCAGACCGTCGATATTCTGTGTGATCACGCCTTCCAGCTTCCCGTCAGCCTCCATGCGTGCCAGGGCATAGTGGGCGGCATTCGGCTTCACATCCCGCGCATCCAGATTTTCCCGGTAGTATTCAAAAAATAATTCTGTGTCACGCCGGAGACAGTCATTGCTCAGAAGATATTCCGGCCGGTATTTCCGGTACTTTTTCCCCGCCTTATTATAAAGGCCGTCCTTACTGCGGAAGTCCGGAATGCCGCTCTCTGTGGAAACACCAGCGCCGCCCAGAAAAACAATATGCTCCGAATCTGACAGGATTTTCCGGAATGCATCCATTTTCTGATCCTCTGAAAGCCGGGTAAAAAATTTGTGCTTCTCATGTTCGTTTTTGAAGATCCAATTCATCCTATTTCCCCGAAAAAATCCAACAACAGATTTCCCATAATCTCGCTGCCGACAATGTAACTCCCGTGATCTGCACCTTCCACAATGACAAGCCTTGCCTGCGGCAGATGCTCTGCGATACACCTGGTCTCCTCCGGGAGAATGAGATCATTGCTTCCTGCCGTCACGAGAACCGGAATATTGATCTGTTCCAACTCCTTCGGATCAATGTGCGGCTCCGTCAGCATCAGCGTAAGCAGCGGATCCGGTGTTTTCTCGTTGATTGCCGTGTACTTGTCGATAAAATTCTTTTCCAGCCCGGCCGGAGACAGATTCGTCCCGCTGATTGCCATCCCGCTGACCGTTCCCGGGTGGCTGATTTCCAGCAGCAGCCCGATAATACCGCCGTCACTGTGTCCATAGTAAAGCGGCCGGTCCAGATCCAGTGCACAGATAAACTGATAGACATCCTCCGCCATATCAGCATAGTGATATTCTGTGAGCGGTGCATTGGCTCCGTGCCCTCTGGAATCCGGCGCATACACCCGGTATCCGGCCGCCGTCAGCTGATCGATCTGCGTTTCGAAAAGATTGTGATCTTCCCCGTTTCCGTGGATCAGAATCACAGGCTGCCCGGATCCGACGACTGCATAGTGCATTTCGATACCATTCGCATATACCATTTCTAAAGCTTTATACTTGTTCATTTTCCCTCCGAATACTTCTTTAACCGCCCTCTGTTGTTGTCCCTTTATTCTTTTTCTTTATTCTTTTTCTTTGTCCTTCTTCTTTTGTGGTTCATTTTTTTCTTAAACTTTACCACACTTTTCTTCTGTTTGTCATTTGGCTATCATCCGTTACTCTAAATCATTCATGAATAATCTTCTTCTACCCATCCCCGTCCTGTTGCGATATAATCATTATAGCCGGATTATTATATGTCATATTTTTCCGGCGGATCCATAAATACATGCATACAGACCAGTATATACTGCTGACAGATATGAGGGACATCAATGGACAGACAAAGACTGGGAAAACTGATTGCAGGCGAACGCAAAGCGGTAGGACTCACGCAGGCACAGCTGGCAGATAAAATCGGCGTTGCCGCTCAGACAGTCAGTAAATGGGAAACCGGCACATCACTGCCTGACCTGGAAAATGTTCTACAGCTTTCAGAAGCGCTGAAGATACACCCGTATTCCTTTCTGGAGCATGAGGGAGAAGAACCGCTGCCTTTCACATTTCGCGGACGCCTTTTTCATGAGGAGAAAATGTACACACGTGTACAGACATTTGCCGCGGAGGAGAATCTGACGGAAACATATCAGGCCGTCTCATTTATGCGAACGCAGCACAGCGGACAGTTCCGTAAAGAAATCCGCTATTCGACCGCAAAAATCGCCTATATCATCCATCCGCTGATGATGGCATGCCACGCACATGCCCTGCAGATCCGGGATGACGCCACGCTCGCAGGCATTCTCCTTCATGATGTAGTTGAAGATACAGGAATTACTGTAGAGGAACTCCCTTTCTCCGATGAAGTACGCGAAATTGTCCGATGCCTGACATTTGAGCAGTTTCCGGGCGAGACATGGCATGATGCAAAAGACCGTTATTACCGTGCGATAAGCAAAAATAAAAAGGCCTGCGTCGTCAAAGTGCTGGACCGCTGCAACAACGTTTCAACCATGGCCGGCAGCTTTAAACCGCAGAAAATACTGTCTTACATCAGTGAAACAGAAGAATTTATCCTTCCGCTCCTGAAATGGATGAAATATGAATATCCGGAATACAGTGATCTGGCCTACGTTGTCAAATATCACATCATCAGTGTTCTGGAGACAATAAAATATATGATATGACCTGTGCTCCGGCAAAGGAACTGTTCCGCCAACTGCACGAATTCTGCAAAGGCACTGTTCCGCCAACCGCACGAATTCTGCAAAGGCACTGTTCAGGCAGGATACCGCAGCGACAAGCATTACCCGTCAGGGCTGAAAGTAAAAGAAAAGAGGTACAAAAATGAAACACACAGAACTGATCTGGCAGGACCGCAAGCGTAATTTTCTGGGGCTTCCCTGGACCTTTACAAAATATGCGCTGACAGAAGACCGTCTCTTTATCGATACCGGTTTCCTGAATCAGCGCGAGGACGATGTGCGGCTCTACCGCATTACAGATCTTACCCTGACCCGTTCCCTGTGGCAGCGCATCATCGGAACCGGTACCATACACTGCGACTCCGCGGATCAGACAATGAAAATTTTTGACATCAAAAATGTCAAGAATGCTTTTGATGTCAAAGAAACGCTTTCTGAACTCGTTGAAAAATGCCGTCTGAAGAGCCGCGTGATTATGGGCGAGAGCGTTAACCAGCACCACGATATGCCAATTCCCGGCATCCATCCGGATGATGTGGACTTTGAGAGCATGGATGCAGATATGCCCTGCGACGATCTTGACAGCCACTGAAATCAGATTTTGTGAATGACGCGCATGATACAGGATGCCATTTTCTACGCAGCTCAGACAGGATTCGCTGCTTTAGAAAAGGCATCCTGTATCATGCGCTGTAACTGTACATTCAGTTGCACTTTCTGACTTGGAGAATAAGTAAATGGAATTCAGACCATGTATTGATATACACAACGGCGCTGTAAAGCAGATTGTCGGCGGATCCCTCCGGGATGCCGGCGATACAGCAAAGGAAAATTTTGTATCCGAACAGGATGCCGCTTTTTATGCACGTCTTTATCAAAAGCTCGGGATTTGCGGCGGACATGTGATTTTATTAAATCCGGTTTCATCGGAGTATTACGCAGCGACAAAATCCCAGGCTTTTTCTGCACTGCGCGCATGGCCGGGCGGCCTGCAGGCAGGCGGCGGCATAACGCCGGAGAATGCAGCAGAATTTCTGGAAGCCGGTGCAAGTCATGTCATCGTAACTTCCTATGTATTCCGGGATGGCAGCATTGACTATGTCCGTCTAAACAAAATGGTCGAAGCCGTCGGCCGGGAACACCTTGTGCTGGATCTGTCCTGCCGGAAAGCAAATAACAGCCGGTATTACGTTGTAACCGACCGCTGGCAGAAATTCACAGATACGGAGGTGACTCCTGAAACACTTTATGAACTGTCAGCATACTGTGATGAATTCCTGATTCATGCCGCAGACGTCGAAGGAAAACAGAGAGGTGTTGACGCTGAACTGATTTCCATTCTTGCAAAACTCGAAAACTTCCCGGTTACCTACGCCGGCGGCGTCGGCAGCTTCGCTGATCTTGATATACTGAAAACCGCCGGCAGAGGCCGGCTCAACGTCACCATCGGCAGCGCACTCGACCTCTTCGGCGGTTCCATGCCGCTTGCGGAGGTGCTCGCGGCCGTTCAAGACTAATGTAAAGGGGGCTTTAAGTGAGTTTTATTCTTTGGTCGTGCCCGGCAGATTATTCAAC
>CAZRNI010000254.1:0-3600 GCA_964601425.1 uncultured Eubacterium sp.
CCTGCATCTTGCAGCGGAGGGAGAGACATGAGACTCACCACTTTTGCATCCATTTATATCGGTACTTATGATGTGACCCTTGAGATTTTTGAGGTGACCAGAAAAAACGGGATCCACAGCATTGACAGCATCCGGAAGCATCTGGAGATTGGTACGGACACCTATGCGACCGGAAAGATCCGCACGGAAAATATCAGTGCACTCTGCGAAATTCTGCAGGATTATCTCCGGATTGCAGAAAGTTATCAGACAGAAGCCGTCCGCGCGGTTGCTGCGAGTTCTCTGCGTGAGGCGGAGAACAATCTGTTTATCATCGGACAGATCCAGCAGCAGACCGGTCTGAAGGTTGAGATCCTCAGTAATTCAGAGCAGCGTTTTATGAGTTATAAAGCGATTGCCGCGTCGGATCCGCGTTTCCTCGAACTGATGGATCAGGGGACTGCGATTATCGACGTCGGCGGCGGAAGTATCCAGGTTTCCATTTTCGACGGCGGTGCACTGGATACGACGCTGAATCTCAGAATCGGCAGCCTGCGGATTCGTGACCGGCTGATCCCGGTCCGTGTCGGCACAGCCAATTATGAGCGGCTGGTGGAAGAATATATTTCCAACAAAATGCACACCTTCCGGGATGTGCATCTCAAACAGCGCCGGTTTGAAAATGTTATCCTGAACGGTGACTTTATTACAGAAACCCTGTTCCGCGATATTGAGGCAAAGCAGACGCATGCGGTTTCCAGAAAAAAATTCGATAACTGGTATAATCAGATTATGAAGAGTACTGATGAGGAACTGGCTGAACAGCTGAATATTCCGGCTGAATTTGCGCCGATCCTCCGGCCGACTGCAATTCTGTATCATAAATTTGTAGATGAGATCGGAGCTTCCAGAATCTATGCCGCCGGTGCTTCGCTTTCGTATGCGCAGGCTGTCGAATACGCTGAAACAACGAAGAAGCTCACGCTTCAGCATGATTTTGACGAGGATATTATTTCCGCGTCCCGAAGCCTTTCCAGACGTTACTGTGTCGAACAGAATCACATCGATAATGTTGATATGATTGCAATGGAGCTGTTCAGTGCGGTCCGGAAAATTCATGGTCTGAAAAGCAGAGACCGCCTTCTTCTGCGGATTGCAGTCATTCTTCATGAAGTCGGTAAATACATCAGTCTGAACAGCAGCGGGGAATGTGCCTACCAGATCATCATGAACAATGAGATCATGGGACTGTCGCACCGGGAGCGTGAGATGGTCGCACTGACCGTCAAGCATAATTCGTTCTGGTTCCGGCGCTATGAGCAGTTTGTACAGCAGTACAGCATCGACCAGAAGCGCTATCTGCGGATTGCCCAGCTGACTGCACTGCTGCGGGTCGCCAATGAGCTTGACCGCAGTCACATGCAGAAGATCAAAAAGGTAAAAGCTTCGCTGAAAGAAAATAAACTGGTGATCCGCGTCTATGTAGACGAGCCGTTTGTACTGGAAGAAAATCTGATCACGCGGCAGCTTTCCTTCATGAATGAGGTATTCAACATCCAATCAGTTGTGAAGGTTACGAAAATTGACCGCCTCCAGACACAGTAAACGGACGAGAACTGAGATCAGATGGAATTTAACTGATAAAAACAATTTTGTACGGGAGATAAAAGCAGAGGAGAATCGCGAAATGACAGATCTGACGCCGTATTTAAAACCTGAATATTATAAAAACAGAGAACTTTCCTGGGTGCAGTTTGACGAGCGGGTGCTGAGCGAAGCACGTAACCGTGATATTCCGCTCTTTGAGCGGCTGAAGTTTCTCGCGATCACTTCTTCCACTCTGGATGAATTTTATATGGTGCGGGTTGCTTCCCTGAAGGACCAGGAAAAGGCGGAATATACGAAGCCGGATATTGCAGGCATGACGCCGACAGAGCAGCTTGCGGCCATTTCAAAGGCGGTTCATAAGCTGGTTGAAAAGCAGTACACCACATATAACCGGTCCATTCTGCCGGCGCTCGATGAGGCGGGTCTGCATATTGTCGCAGAAGATGAAACTCTGACAGAAGAGCAGGAAGCGTATATCAGCCGGTATTTTGATGAAAATATCTATCCGGTCTTAACGCCAATGGCACTGGACCAGTCGCGTCCGTTTCCGCTGATCCGGAATAAGACGCTGAACATCGGGGCACTGATTTCCAAGAACGGGAAATTGAAAAAAGCTGATTTTGCAACCGTTCAGGTGCCTTCTGTGCTGCCGCGGTTTATTCGTCTTCCTGGGACCGCGTCAGATAAGAATGAGGCAAAGGTGCCGGAACAGGCCGAAACATCCGCAGCCAGCAGAACAGCCGAAGCATCCGGAGCTAGCAGAACAGCCGGAACATCCAAAAGCACCGGAATATCCGGAACAGAAACAAAGCCGGCAGAAGTTCGCAATATCATTCTGCTGGAAACCATTATTGAGAAAAACATTCATAAACTGTTACAGGGTTATCAGGTGCTGTGTGCGCATCCCTACCGGAGTATGCGTAATGCAGAGCTCGGAATAGACGAAGATGATGCGTCTGATCTGCTTCTGGAGATTGAGAAATCGCTGAAGAAGCGGCAGTGGGGCGAGGTGATTCGTCTGGAAATTGCAGATGATGTGAAGCCGGAACTTCTGAATGTACTGCTGAAGGAATATGAAATCGGCGAGGCGGATCTGTTCCAGATCCCGGGTCCGCTGGATCTGACCTTCCTGATGAAGCTGTATGATTTAAAGGGATATGATGCGCTGAAAGTTGCACCGTATACCCCGGCGCAGGTTCCCGCAATTGCGGAAGAGAAAAATATATTTAAAGCGATCCGGAAACAGGATATTTTCCTGCATCACCCCTATTTGAGCTTTGATCCTGTCGTCTCCTTTGTGCAGCAGGCGGCTTCTGATCCGGATGTACTGGCGATCAAACAGACCCTGTACCGTGTCAGCGGAAATTCTCCGATTATCGCTGCACTGGAAAATGCCGCGATGAACGGGAAGCAGGTCACCGTGCTGGTCGAGCTGAAGGCGCGGTTTGACGAGGAAAACAATATTGTGTGGGCCCGTGAACTTGAGAAAGCAGGCTGCCACGTTATTTACGGACTCGTCGGGCTGAAGACGCACAGCAAGATCACGCTTGTCGTAAGACGTGAAAAGGACGGCATCCGGCGCTACGTGCATCTGGGTACCGGAAACTATAATGACAAGACGGCTCGCCTCTATACGGACTGTGCGATTCTCACCTGCGATGCGCGAATCGGTGAGGATGCCACGGCTGTGTTCAATATGATTTCCGGTTATTCCGAGCCGAGCAGCTGGAACAGCCTGATCGTCGCGCCGTTCTGGCTGCGAAAACGCTTCCTGTATCTGATTGAACGCGAGGAAAAAAATGCGAAGGCCGGAAAGAAAGCGAAAATCATCGCGAAGATGAATTCTCTCTGTGACCAGGAGATTATTGCAGCCCTGTATGCTGCGTCTGCTGCCGGGGTAAAGATCGATCTGATCATCCGCGGCATCTGTTGCCTGAGAACCGGAATTCCCGGCATCAGCGAAAATATCACGGTACGCTCTATTGTCGGTAATTTCCTGGAGCACGCCAGAAT
>CAZRNI010000254.1:3610-3988 GCA_964601425.1 uncultured Eubacterium sp.
TTCTATAACAACGGGGCGGAAGAGATCTACATGGGCAGTGCCGACTGGATGCCGCGAAATCTTGACCGCCGTGTGGAAATTGTATTCCCGCTGTACGATGAGCAGACCCGGGCGCAGGCGATGCATGTACTGGAAGTGCAGCTCGCAGATAACGAGAAGGCACGCGTTATGAACAGCGAAGGAAAATACGAAAAAATCGACAGGCGCGGAAAAGTATCGGTCAATGCACAGGATCAGTTTTGTGAAGAAGCACAGGCGGCCATTCCGGAAGAACCGGAACCTGTTGCAGGAAACCGGACCTTTGTTCCACAGATGCGGGATAATTAAAAGGTGGCTTTAACGAAGTTGTTTCTACTTACGCCGTCCGACAAAGATGTA
>CAZRNI010000255.1:0-3961 GCA_964601425.1 uncultured Eubacterium sp.
GAGGACTAAGATGGGATTCTTTAAGAAATTATTCGGTGGAGCTGCTGCAGCCGGATTGATCGCTGCCTGTGTGTTCGCCGGATTTTATCCAACGGCGGAAAAACTCTTTGGCGTTGAATCGCAGAAGCGCGGACGGATCAGCGTTGCATCAGAGAGCAATGACGCTATAGCAGATGCAGAACAGGATCTCGGGGAGAACGATACGGATTCTTCAGAAGCAGCATCCGGTTCGACTTCTTTTGCTTCAGGAGAAAGTGATCCGGCAGCTTCTGCAGAAGAGGGATCACGTACAGAAACAGCTGCCGTATCCGGTGTTTCATCCGGTGCAGATGTCACCGGGCAGTCTGTCACATCTGGGAACGGTGCGGAGCCAGATGCGGCATCCGGTCAGGAAACTACCCAGGAAACAGTTCCTCCGGTTGAAACAGACCCGGTTGAGGCGTACAGAAATCTGCAGAAAGAATTAAAATCCATTGCGGTAGACTGTGAAAAAGCAGTTGTACAGGTCACCGGAATCAAGAGCGAGATGGATTATTTCAATGCCAGCTATGAAAATGAACAGCAGGTTTCCGGCATCACGATTGCGGAAGATGAAGAAAACTATTTCATTTTGACAGAAAACGCACCTTTGACAGACGCGGAAAAAATAGTTGTCAGATTTGCAAATCTACAGTCCTATGAAGCGGGCATGATCCGTGCAGACGCAAATACGGGACTTGCGGTCATTCATGTAAGTAAAGAACAGATTGATCAGGAACTGCGGGAGAATATCCAGATTGCGGAATTGGGCTCTTCTTACTCCCTTGTCCGTGGAGAACCCGTGATTGCCGTAGGCAGTCCGATGGGAATTGAAGGGATGACATGTGTAGGATCCATTACTTCTTCCGGCAGTGATATTTCGATGTATGATACGCACTATCATCTGTATACAACCGACATTAACGGAACCCAGTCAGGATCCGGTGTACTGGTTGATCTTGACGGAAAAGTGACCGGCATTATACGGCAGTCACTCGGAACTTCAGGGGGCTCGGTTATACAGGCGCTGGGTATTTCGGAGATTACAGGCCTGATCGATACACTTACCAACAATGAGGCGCGTCCATACGCGGGAATCCGGGGAGAAACCGTAACAGCACCGCTTTCTGAGAAAACAGAAATACCGCAGGGAGTGCTGATCCGGGAAGTTGAAACAGATGCACCGGCGATGCTTGCGGGACTGATGCAGTTTGATGTGATCATTAAGGTGAACGAGCGCAATATTGTATCTGTTACGGATTATGTCTCGGCATTGTCAGAGTGTAAACCCGGACAGGATATTCATATTACTGCACTTCGCAAGGGACCGGAGTCGTATGAGGAAATGAGATTCCAGGTATTGCTGACAGAGATCTAGAAAGGAATCAACTTTTTTTTATGAGATATATCAATGAACTGGATGCCGGAAACAGAATTTCCGGCATCTATCTGTGTAAATACCGGCAGGGAGCTGTAACAAAAAACGGGAAGGCATATGATAATGTGATCCTGATGGATAAAACCGGCACCCTGAACGGAAAGATCTGGGATCCGGATTCACCCGGCATTGATGAATTTGATGCAATGGACTATGTGGATGTTGTCGGTGATGTCACAAGCTTTAACGGGGCGCTGCAGGTTTCAATCAAGCGCCTTCGGAAAGCACACCCGGATGAGTATAACCCGGCAGATTATCTGCCGTCGACCGATAAGAATCAGGATGCCATGCTGCACGAGCTTCTGGCGATCGTGGACAGCGTACAAAATCCGTTTCTGAAGCAGGTGCTAAATCACTTCTTTGTATCTGATCAGGCGTTTGTGCGCCGCTTTTGTGAGGCAACTGCTGCGAAAACGATCCATCACGGATTTATCGGCGGCCTGCTGGAGCATACGCTGTCGGTTACACGCCTTTGTGATTTCTATGCCGAATCCTATCCGATTCTGAACCGTGATCTGCTCGTCAGTGCGGCAATTCTGCATGACATCGGAAAGGTTACAGAACTATCGCCGCTGCCGGCCAATGATTACACTGATGCCGGACAGTTGTTGGGGCACATTGTAATCGGGACGGAGATGATCCATGATGTGATCCGGGATATTCCTGATTTTCCTGTCAGACTTGCCAATGAGCTGAAGCATTGTATCGTCGCTCATCATGGGGAATTGGAATACGGTTCACCCAAAAAACCGGCACTCGCCGAGGCACTGGCACTCAGCCTGGCGGACATCACAGATGCCCGTATGGAAACACTCAAAGAACTGTTTCAGGCGAATGAAAAGAACAGCAATGAGTGGCTGGGATTCAGTCGTGTGCTTGATTCAAACGTGCGGAAAACATCGCAGTAATGTGCCGGAGACAATACCCGCCGCCTTCAGAAGAGGCGGGTGACGTCTGCACTGAGCTGCGAAACAGATTTGTGACAGATCCCTGCGGAAATTAAATGATAATTTTGCAGGGATTTGATTATGGAGTGGATATAACTGGAAGAAAAATGATCTGGTGACCGTCAGAATCGAAGATATCGGTATTAACGGCGAGGGAATCGGGAAGATTGACGGTTTTACAGTATTTGTAAGAGATACTGTGCCGGGTGATCTGGCAGAAGTCCGCCTGATGAAATTAAAAAAACACTATGGATATGCGCGTCTGATCCATCTGCTCGAAGAAGCGGATACGCGCGTGAAACAGGTCTGTCCTGCTGCCGGTCCCTGCGGCGGATGTCAGCTGCAGCATTTATCGTACGAAGCGCAGCTTGCATGGAAGGAACAACAGGTCCGAAACGACATGGTCCGGATCGGCGGGTTTGAGAATCCGCCTATGCAGCCGATTGTCGGAATGGATGAGCCGTTTCATTTCCGCAACAAAGCCCAGTTCCCTGTCGGATACGATAGAGAAGGTAAGCTTGCTGCGGGTTTTTTTGCTGCGCACAGCCATCGCATGATTCCGCTGGTCAGGGCGGATGACGGAGAAACGGTTACATCGGAAGATATTACCTGCAGAATCGGCAAAGAGGTAAATACGTTAATCCTGAAGACCATTCTGAACTGGATGCAGAAATACAGAATTTCTGCTTATCAGGAAGAGACGCACGAGGGAATTGTGCGGCATGTATTGATTCGCTGTGGTTATCATACGGATGAGGTACTCGTATGCCTTGTAATCAATGCAAAGAAACTACCGTACAGTGAAGTACTCGCAGATATGCTGGATGATCTGAAATGTGGGATTGTCAGTCTCAGCTTCAGCGCCAATACAAAGCGGACCAATGTAATCCTCGGCGATAACTATCATGTGATCCGCGGCGAAAAATACATGACAGACCGGATTGGAAGGAATCTGTTTCAGATTTCGCCGCTGTCATTCTACCAGGTCAATCCGCAGCAGACAGAGCGGCTATATCAAAAAGCGGTGGAGCTGGCACAGCTGACCGGGAAGGAGACGGTATTTGATCTCTATTGCGGTATTGGAACAATCTCACTGGCGCTTGCAGAAAAAGCTGAGCAGGTATATGGTGTGGAAATTGTTCCGCAGGCCATCGAAGACGCACGACACAATGCGGCACTCAATGGTATCAGAAATGTCAGCTTTTACGTGGGAAAAGCAGAAGAAGTCGTCCCGCAGCTCTACAGTGCGTCCGGAATCCGTGCAGATGTTGTTGTCGTTGATCCGCCGCGCAAAGGATGTGATGCAGCACTGCTTGAGACGATGATCTCCATGCAGCCGGAACGGATCGTCTATGTCAGCTGCAACCCGTCTACACTTGCCCGGGATCTAAAGGTGCTATGCGGCAGCGGATTTCAAGTTGAAAGTGTGCAGCCGGTTGATCAGTTTCCGATGACCACACATGTGGAGTGCGTGTGTTTGATGTCTAAAAAGTAGTTCGCAAATTGCACAAATACTCGTACAATTCCAGTATCTTTTTCTGCGTTATCATGATAAACT
>CAZRNI010000256.1:0-3869 GCA_964601425.1 uncultured Eubacterium sp.
CGCAGTTAAAAGTGACAGCTGCTCATTGGTTACGATACTGTCGAGCCTGACATGGCTTTGCTTAAGGATATGCGTACTCGGTGCAAGTCCCATCGGCATATACCACTGCTCTGCCTGAGGTTCATAATACAGACCGACCTTTCCGGATGCGCCTGTCAGAGACAAATGTGTCTTAACCAGCAGTTCTGTAGATTTCACGGCACCTTCCTCCGCAAGTTCCCTTATTTTCTGCGGGGATATCTGCTCATAGGAAGTATGCAGCTCCGGCTGCCGGTCAGATGTAATCCGGATCGCTCCGAGACACTCATTCCCAAGGCCTTCCAGTATGGAAAGATAATCTGTTTCATCAACATGAAGCCATTGCGCAACTGTCCTTCTCGTGTATCCCTCTGGAAGGAGACCTTCAAAAAAGTTCCGGGTCTGTTCTGCCGTAAAGCTTTCCGGTCTGACCGGCAGACTGACCGAAACAGCCTGACAATTCTCCCTGTGCAAATAGCTTTCCGCATAACAAAAGCAGGCATCTGTTCCGTCAGTACCTTCGATTGTTCCTGCATAAACCTGCCGGCCTTCTATTTCGATCCAGACATCAAGCTTCTTCATGTTTCATACCCCTGATTTCAAGCCTGCAGTCCAGTCCCAGAATATTGGACAAATACAATGCTTTTCCGAGTTCAATCGTCTTTTTCCCGCGTTCCAGATCTGAAATGAAGCTGATGCTGAAGCCGGTAAATTCCGACAAATCCGCCTGTGTATAATGAAGTTCTTTTCTGCGCTGACGCAGTGCCGCTCCAAAGCCTTTTACATCTGTAACGATCATCTGTTTTCCTCTTCTCACATCCTAAAAACGTTATTATCTTCGCCGTACGGCTATATTTCACAAGACAACAAAACAATAACGCCGTACGGCTATATTTGAATGAAACAATCATAATATAAGCCGTACGGCGAAGTCAATACGGAAAGCGTTTCCTGTAAGACTTATTCACATCTTCTCCTGTATTTAATTCCCGCCAATACAGATGTATGTTACCAGGCACAAAACACTTCACTCATTTTCTTTCATAAATGCCGCTCTTGCCGCCGGATTTGCGCAGCAGCATCACCTCTTCGATCACCATGCCCCTGTCGACAGCCTTGCACATGTCGTAGATCGTCAGCGCCGCGACAGATGCCGCCGTCAGTGCTTCCATCTCAATTCCGGTCTTGTGCGAACAGCGGGCGGTGCTGATGATGCGCACATGTATCTCGTCAACAGGTACAATATCGATTTCCACCTTTTCAATCGGAATCGGATGGCACATCGGAATCAGATCGCTTGTCTTCTTGGCAGCCATGATGCCGGCAATCCGGGCGCAGGCGAATACATCGCCTTTCGGCATCGTTCCGTCACAGATCATTTTAAGCGTCTCCGCCTGCATGCAGACGACGGCCTGTGCTGAGGCCTCACGGCGCATGACCTGCTTTTCACCCACGTCGACCATATGTGCTTCGCCTCTTTCGTTGATGTGTGTCAGCTGCTGTTCCATCTGCTTACATCCTTTCCTTTATATCCGATATTTCTTTCTGTACAACTTCCTGTTCATCTCCGGCGGCTCTGAAAGCTGTACATCTCAGTAAAAGATGACTCCCTCTTTACATGCGCCGGGCAGCAAACCCGTCTCAGTGACGGATCTCAATCCCCTGCTCTCACTGCTGCAGATACAAAATATGCTCTTCATGAACACGCAGCCAGTCCGGCATGCCCTTCTGTTCCAGTTCTTTCCAGACATTCCGCTGGACAAACCATTTCACCATTGCTTTTTCCGAACCGTCTTCTGATCCTGTATGAATATAAAACTTCTTTTCAAACTGCAGTTCTGCACAGCCGGAAACATGAACCGGAATACAGTTTTCCTGCTGTGCTCCCCAGACCGGTTCAAATTCATGTGCGCGGTATCCGATGCAGTCAAAGGAATCCGGCAGCTTATTCTGTGTATAAATCGTAATTCCCCAGTCTTCTGCCCGAAACGTATGATCATCTACGCGTACTGCCGCGGAAAAATTTTTACATCCTGTCAGCGTTGCCGCAGTCCGGCTTTTGGGATCTTCAAAGATTTCTTTTGTCCTGCCGCTGATCACCGTTTTTCCGTCTTCTATTATGACCAGTTCCTCACAGATTCTGTAGATTTCATCTCTGTCATGCGAGACCATGATAATGGTGCCGGGATACCGGTCCAGAAACTGCACCAGTTCCTGCTGCATCTGATCCTTCAGATAGACGTCCAGTGCTGAAAAAGGCTCATCCAGCAAAATGACATCCGGTTCGTACGCCATAATGCGGGCAAGTGCCGCCCTCTGCTGCTGTCCGCCGGATAACTCAGACGGAAGCCGGCCGCCAAGTCCCTCCAGATGAAACTCGCGGATCATTTTTTCTGCCCGTTCTATCTTCTGCTGCTTTGTTCCCTGCACGCCGCAGGCAATGTTCTGCGCAACCGTCATTGTCGGAAAAAGTGCATAATTCTGAAACAGATACCCGATTTTCCGCTCCTGCGGTCTGACATTGACCCGCCTGGCGGAATCATAGAAGCATGTTTCATTGACCTGAACTGATCCGCTGTCAGGAGAAATAATGCCCGCGATCATGCGCAGGGTCATACTTTTCCCCGAACCCGAAGCGCCGAGAATTCCTATACGCCGCGATTCAGCCGAGAACCGGACATCCAGATGAAACGATCCGTAATTCTTAGATAAATCAACTGTGATACTCATATTCTTTACCACCGTTTCACATGTTTCATATGTCTGCCGGAAATCAGATTCAAAATCAGTACCGACACAAATGCAATCACCAGCACAATTGCGACCCAGAATCCGGCCGTCGCGTAATCCTGATCCTGAATAACCATTGCGATCCGCTGCGAAATCGTAGCCGTTTTTCCGGGAATGTTTCCCGCGAGCATGGAAGTCGCCCCGTATTCACCGAGTGCCCGGGCAAATGTCAGAATTGTGCCGGAAGCAATGCCGGGGCCCGCCGTCGGGACCACAACCTTAAAGAAAATCGACCACTCCGACATCCCCAGCGTCCGTGCTGCGTAAATCAGATCCGGATCCACCAGTTCAAATGCTGCGCGGGCATTGCGGTACATCAGCGGAAATGCAATCACCGTTGCCGCAATGACACATCCAAGCCACGACTGTACAACCTTAATACCGAATGTCTCAAAGAGAAAACTTCCAAACGGCCGGCGCTTACTGAAGATCAGAAGCAGAAAAAAACCGGCAACCGTCGGCGGCAGTACCAGCGGAAGCGTCAGGATTCCGTCCAGAACAGATTTCGTCCCCTTCCCTGCATACATGATTTTTTTCGCGGTAAACAGGCCCAGAAAAAAACAGACAAAGGTTGCCGCAACAGCTGTTTTCATAGAAATCAGGAGCGGGCTCCAGTCCAGCTGCTTCATCATTTCAATCACAGCGCCCATAAATTCGTTCCTCTCTCAAAACAGGCTGGCGCATCAAGAACCTAAATGCGCCAGCCCTCCCATCTTATCAGACTTCTGTATCAAAGTAATACTTCTGGAACACTTCTTTCATCTCGTCAGATGAAACAAATTCAACAAAATCTTTAGCTGCTGCTGTTTCAGCCTCGTCTGCCTCCGCATTCTTAATCTGTGCGATCGGATAGATAACGTTTCCTGTTAAATCGTAACTGACTTTTTCCAAAATCTCAACATCATCCTCGTATCCGTATGTATCTGAGTAATAAGTTGTTCCGACTTCGCAGGATCCTTCTACAACCGCCGCAAGGACTTTCCTGACATTCCCCTGCTCGCTGATCTAAACGCCGCCGAGTGCCTCAGAAACGTCAGCCGTGGAATCTGCGGACGGATCAT
>CAZRNI010000257.1:0-3861 GCA_964601425.1 uncultured Eubacterium sp.
GAGACGCATTCATCCTGCTCCATGGGAACGGAGAGAACTGCAGCTATTTTCAGGAAAGAGCATACGAAACTGATTGCAGACAATATTACAAATGCTGAGTTGGTATTCATCAGGAGAGAAGTTTTGATGAGTCAAAATCCTATATACATTGAAAGCGAGAGGCTGTTGATTCAATGTCTTAATAAGCGGGATCTTAACAGCCTGAGATCCATGAGATGCGACCAGCTGGTATATCGCTATGAACCGATATTCCTGGCAGAGCGGCAGGGCTCTCCCGAAACGGCTCTGGAATTGCTTCGGACAATGGATCTATATGAGGACAGGCAGTGTATTTTGGGAGTATATGAGAAAACAGATGCAACGGTCATGGTGGGGCTGGCGGAACTCTATGATTATAAGCCATCCGGAAAAGTCATCTCATTAGGCTACAGATTTAAGTCAGAAAACTGGGGTAAGGGCATAGCATCCAGCTGTATACATTCTTTATTAGAGTTTATTCAAAGCAAAACAGAGGTCGAACTGGTTACTGCCCATGTACTGCCTGAAAATAAAGCTTCGGCACGATGCCTGTTAAAAAACGGATTCGAGTATCTCCTTACAAAAGAAGAAGATTGGGGATATGGCCAATTGAGCCTGGCAGACGTGTATACTTTTGACTGCTGCTGAATTTATACGCGGACGGAGCGGTCACCAAAACGATCACGACAGATCTGAAACTGCTGCAGGAGTATAATGCGGGCGAGTAATCATGATATAATAGAGTGGGTTTTGCGAAAAATCCTTGTTATTACGGGATTTGGTTTGGAGGTTTCGTCAAATGAAGAATACAATCGAGGAATTACTCCAATCTTCATATTGGGTTATAGACATATTACCTTTACAGGTACCCAAAGACAGTCCGGGACAATACTTTGCTATTGAAAAGTATTTTCTTCAGGATAAGCAGTTTGCAGAGGTCAAGCAAAAACATATTAACTTGATCCTGAAACTGAATTGCTATAGAGATATTTCAATAGATGAAGAGCGTGTGATTAATCCTTCTCCGGAGCGAATTGCCGACGAGATGAGAGAAAGGTATCTCTATATTATGACGGGCGAAAGTATGATTCTGTCTGAGCCAGATGACACGCATCTGACTGTTTTTAATCCGGATTCACAACTGTTGGAACTGATCAGACAGATCGCTTCCGGCGAGGGGCTTTTTGTTTGGAAGCCTGCCTTTTGAGCAGAACCCGGATTTCTAAATATGCTCATATGAAAGAGAGTATGATCGCAGTTTTTTTGCCGGAGTCTTTCCAGTATGTCATATAAGTATACGTTATTGTTTATTTTTTGCTTAGACAAATCGTAAGTTTTCGAATCAATGAAAAAAGAATAAAGTTATTACATAGCGCTTTGCGTATCTGAAAAGATACCCAGGGCGCTTATTTTAATCCATGGGGCAAGGCACCCTTTATTTTTTCACGGGAATTGATTCAGCTGCTGTTTGATGCAGATTCTATGGTTCTGAATGAATAGCATCATAATGGAATCCTGGTAACTGGGGAACATCAGGAGTAGATAAAAGTTAGGTTACGGAGGCGATATCTATGCTGGAGATTGGAACTAAAGCACCGGAATTTACACTGCCGGATCAGAATGGAGAGATGAAATCGCTTGCGGCTTACCGCGGACAGAAGGAATAGCAATGATCAAAAATATAGTATTCGACATTGGAAATGTACTGGCTGATTTCCGAATCATGGAATTTCTGACAGAGAAAGGTCTGGATGTGCCGACAATCAAGCGTGTCATTAAGGCGACGAGTCATTTGCATGTTCTGAAAAATGTCTCCGGTCAAAAACATGGCGCCATTCGACTATCCTGAAGCCGAAGATGGCGCCATTTTCATGTTTTGCGGCGTTCGTTTTATTTTGTAAAATCCGGAGATCCGTTATTATAAGATCAACAAAACAAACAACGGCACGGTAAACGAAGACAGACAGGAAGCCGGTGCCATAAAAGAAAAACAAACACATCAACAAAACAAAAATGCCGGAAGGCAAAAAACAGTTCGGAGCAGTCCCGCAACAGCGCTGCAGAAAGGAGTTCACAATGACAACACTCTTCATCACACTCGCAATCTTCGCATCCGCAATGGTAATCGCTGACCATGTCTATGAGCTCACAAAGCCGCAGATGGAAGAGCTTCCGGACATGCGCTGAGATACAGGCATACTGCCAGCCGGAACCACCCAAAAACAGATAAAACCGCCTGAAAACCTTTTCAAATCTGCTTAATCCCCCCTTAGCAGATAAAAGGACACTGTAGAATCCGCCGGAGCCGGAAAAGCCCGGCGGGTTTTGCGTTGTCACCTGCATTTTTGGACGATATAATAGAAACAGATATTTTGTCAGTGCATATGGCTGGCACAGCAGACATTCTGAAAGGATACATCACGGAGGGTTCCAATGTTTTCTATCATTACAAACGACAACCAGCTTGAGTATGTTTCCGGCATGAATTCGGAATACCCGATCGTGGTGCGCCATATCAACATGGTGATGCTGGATGTCCCCTGGCACTGGCATGAGGAAGTGGAATTTAAATACGTTGAAAGCGGGTCGCTCCGGATGCGGACGGAAAAAGACGAGTTCATTCTTCACGCCGGAGAAGCCTGCTTTACCAACACGAATATCATGGAAATGTCCGAGGCAATGGACAGGACACAGGATACCAATGTCATTACGTTTGTATTTCACCCGGCACTGATCAGCGGTCATTTCCAGAGTATTTACGAGAAGAAATATGTCCGTCCGGTTCTGACAAACCGGCAGATCAAGGTAATCAAAATCACGTCAGAGACGGAATCCGGTGCTGCGATCTGCAAAGGACTACTGAAAGTCAGCAGACTGTACGATCAGGGAAACACGGAATTACAGATCCGGAATCTGCTGTCGGAGATCTGGCTGCACCTGATCAAAGAGATCGAGATACATCTGAACAGCCAGCCGGCGGAATCCCTGCGGAGCAAAGACCGCATCCGCTACATGCTCCAGTATATTTACACACATTATGCGGAGAAGATCACCCTCGAAGACATCGCCGCCAGCGCAAACATCAGCGAGCGTGAGGCCCTGCGGACGTTCAAGAAGGCACTGGACAAGGCGCCGTTCGATTACCTGAATGAATACCGGCTCGACAAGGCACGCGAGCTGCTTGAGACATCAGACCTTACGGTCACAGAGATCGCAGTCAGCACGGGCTTTTCGGACAGCGCCTATTTCGGCAAGGTGTTCCGGAAATATTTCGAGAGCACACCCGGAAATTACAGGAAGAAGATCAAGGGAGACAGGGGACGGTTCTCTGTCTCCTGATGATTACAGGAGGACAGGTGGCTGACATCCCCTATGGAAAGTACATTGTCCGTGAAACGACCACACCGAAGACCGGTGATGACCGGAACCCGCTGATCTGGCTGCTGCTGTCTGGTATTGGCGGATGCATGGCAGGTGCCGCCTGGTATCTGAGGAAGAAAGACGAGAATGATAAGAATCAGGATTGATGACTGATCAAATGGGCTGAAAGGCTCATGAAGCGCAAGTCCCCGGTTTCGGCCGGGGACTGTTTCCCATATTTTCGGCGATCGTATCGCAATAAAGAAGCAGAAACTATTGAAAAAATAGAGGGTTAGTGGTATCTTGCTAGTGGTTAGCGAAATATAACTGCCTTTAGTGTACTTTTTACGGAGCAGGATTCGAAGGATTTCGGGCCTGCTCTTTTCGCTTTTGGAGGGTCAGAATGAAGCGGACAGTGGGGTTATCTCTTGGAATGAGTTTTATTATGCTGGCGCTGGTACTGATTGCACCTCATCTGGCATC
>CAZRNI010000258.1:0-2920 GCA_964601425.1 uncultured Eubacterium sp.
CCCTTCGAAGGATCCATATGATCTGAACACGAACTCGACAAACCCCGATTTACCTCGCTATATTTACAGGCAGCACAATATAATTATACTTACCCTCTTCGTCCCTTATATAACACGGCGCGACCGGTCCGATGAAGTACATGGTTACAACTTCATCATCTATGACACGCAGTGCATCCAGTAAAAATTTAGGATTAAATCCAATCCGGATATCTTTTCCTTCCATCTCGATATCCATCGCCTCATCCATGGATCCGATTACAGTGTTAATGGAAAGCTGCATGGTATTTTCACCGATATTCAAAATAACCGGCATTTTATCACTCTCTCTTACAAGCAGAGATGCTCGGTTAATACAGTTAATCAGCTCCTGCTTCTGAATGGTTACTTTTGTTTCGTAATCACTGGAAAGCATCTGATCCACGCTGAAATATTCTCCGTCAATCAGTCTTGAAAGCACCATTGTCTGATCGAATTCAAAAATAACATGATTGTCAGAAAAATAAATTGTGACGGGATCTTCCAGCCCGCCGTCAATAATTCTGGACAGTTCCTGCAGTGTTTTTCCCGGGATGATGACTCTTCTGTTTTCGATATCCGCACCCAGCTCCTGCATGCGGATTGCAATTCTGTGGCCATCCAGTGCTACGATGCGGAGGTTTCCGCTGTTCATTTCAAACAGCTCGCCTGTCATGATCTTGTTTGTTTCGCTGGCTGCCGTAGAGAAGATGGTCTGATTGATCATCTGCCGCAGAGTAAACTGTGTAATGGAAACAGATGCATTCCGTTCGACAATCGGAAGATATGCAAATGTTTCGCCGTCCTGACCCGGAATATCAAACTTTGCTTTTTCGCAGGTGATTCTCGTCAGAAATTTTTCATTTGTTTCGATTGTGACAACACTGGACGGAAGTCTTCGGATGATTTCAGAAAAGGTTTTTGCGTGCAGTGCAACCATGCCGCGTTCAATGATATTTCCTTTAGCAATTGTTTCAATTCCCAGTTCCATATCATTTGATATAAAACGGATCTGATCCGCGGTTGCGTCAATCAAAATACATTCCAGAATCGGCATCGTTGTTTTAGCTGAAACAGCTTTCATGGCAATATTGACGCTCTTTAAGAGTTCCTGGTGCTCAAACGTCAGTTTCATTTGCACGGGCTCCTTTCAAAATCAAAAGTGGATAAGAGTATGTAACAAAGAGATTCTTATTATCATTCTTCTGTTGTGTTGATATGTGGAAAACTACTTTTTTACCACCGGATTGCTGAAAAAGTTATCCAGATGGATCTGTGAATGAAATCAGGATGACCTGTGAATGGATTGTGGAAAAGAAATTCATCCACATACATCCACATGCTTTTCACACAGTTTCCACATGGTTTTGTGGAAAAGTTCACGCCTTAATATTTAAGCCGGATTGATTTTTTTCTTAAGAAGGTGAATCAGTGCCTTCAGTTCTTCATCTGTCTTTAAATCGGCTTCAATTTTGTCATGTCCGTGAATAATGGTGGTGTGATCACGTCCGCCAAGCAGTTTGCCGATATCTGTGAAGTTTGCTTCTGTATACTGACGGATCAGATACATGGAAATCTGACGCGGATAGGCAATATTTTTGGAACGTTTACTTCCCTGAAGATCTTCAATAGAAAGACCAAAATGATCTGCGACGATATCCAGAATATACTGAGGCGTAATGATGCGTTTTTCACTTGGTGAAATGATGTCAATCAGTGCCTCTTCAGCAAGCTGTACGTCAGCTTCCCGCCTGTAAAACCGCGCTTTGGCCATAACCTTATTCAGAGAGCCTTCGAGTTCGCGGATATTTGATTTTATATTAGAAGCAATATACTCCAGAACTTTGTCGTCAACCGTGTTTCCGTCCAGTTCCACCTTCTTCTGAAGAATTGCCATACGTGTTTCAAAGTCAGGACTCTGAATATCAGCCATCAGTCCCCACTCGAAGCGTGATTTAATCCGCTCTTCCAGTACATCAAATTCTTTTGGCGGCCGGTCGGAAGAAAGAATAATCTGTTTATTGGAAGCATGCAGGGCATTAAATGTGTGGAAGAATTCTTCCTGTGTGGACTCTTTTCCTATAATAAATTGAATATCATCGATCAGAAGGACGTCGATGTTTCTGTATTTTTCACGGAATTTGGTGAGTACGGCCGGACTTCCGTTTCGGATTGCCGCGATCACTTCATTGGTAAAATCTTCACTTGTGACATACAGAACGCGCATATCCGGATTGCTGCGGATGATAAAATGTGCGATGGAATGCATCAGATGTGTTTTGCCCAGTCCCACGCCTCCGTAGACAAACAGAGGATTATAGTATTTTCCGGGAGATTCTGCTACCGCCAGTGCAGCTGCGTGCGCAAATTTATTGTTGCTTCCGACGACAAATGTATCAAATGTATATTTTGGATTCAGACCGGCATCAAGTGACCGCATTTTCAGAGACTGTTCATCTTCTGTCTCGGAAAAGGTAAATACAACATCACAATCAATGCCGGTTATTTCTGCAATCGCCACTTTGATCGGAAGCAGGTATTTCCGCTTGATGTAATCAGATGCAGTCTGCGGAATCTGTCCGTCTATGTATGCAGTATTATTTTCAAATCTTGAGAGGTACAGCGGCTGCAGCCAGGTGGTAAAGGAAATTGCTCCCATTTCCTGATCATCGCGTACATATTCAAGTATTTTAGTCCAGTTATTGTTAATAATTTCAAACATATAATAAGCTCTTAATTCTATATCTGGTATTCGGTAACGAAAATTTTCCTTTTATATAGTATCACAAAAAACAAAAAAAAATACACAAAGAAATTCCTTGACGCATAAGGGGTTTGTGCATATAATGAGGATGTTATTCTCTGTACAGATCTCTCTGACTTCTTTCAGCCATCCTTCAGG
>CAZRNI010000258.1:2930-3814 GCA_964601425.1 uncultured Eubacterium sp.
AACGTATATTCTGCGCTATCTGTTGCAGAAGAAACTATTTCATACAATCATGACCTTATACCGGTATCCCCCTTTTTTAGTAGTAGACAGGAGTTGGTGTCTCGTTTAGAAACGGACTTGCTTAACAGTGGAGCCAAAATTCTTTTTTTGTCTGGAGTTCCTGGTACTGGAAAAACGAATGTAATAAGTCATTTGTGTAGTAAAAAGAATAGCATAATCGATATTCGTTACTATGCATATGAACCAATCGATCCAGCTAAAGAATACCTGCCATTAGACGTCTCAGATAGAGTAAAAAAGGAGGTGTTTGGACCGTGAAAATGACATTTCAGCCGAAGAAGCTTTCCAGAAAGAGAGTTCATGGCTTTCGTAAAAGAATGAGTACGAAGGGCGGAAGAAAGGTATTAGCTGCCAGAAGACTGAAAGGCAGAAAGAGTTTATCAGCTTAACCAGAGTGAAAAGACCGCAGAAATGTGGTCTTTCTTGTTATTTTAAGAAACCATGCGTAATTCAGAGAGCTTAAAAAAGAATGATGACTTCCGCCGGGTCTATCGGACAGGCAGATCATATGCAAATAAAAATCTGGTAATGTACGTGAGAAAAAATGATCTTGCCCGGAACCGGATCGGTATCTCTGTCAGTAAAAAAGTCGGCAACAGTGTTGTGCGGCATCATCTGACACGACTGGTCAGGGAAAGTTATCGTCTGCATGAAGATGAATATTGCATTGGTTATGATGTGGTGGTTGTTGCAAGAGTGCATGCGAGGGACTGCACGTATTTTGAGATTGAGCGTGCAATGCTTCATCTTGCCGCAAAACATCATTTGCTGGAGGAAAAAGATTGAGATGAAATGGATTCTGATTCGTCTGATCCGGTTTTACC
>CAZRNI010000259.1:0-3807 GCA_964601425.1 uncultured Eubacterium sp.
AAGTCGTTGATGCCGCGCTCAAGCGCTGCCGGGAACGGATCAGATACCGCAACCAGATTTGCGCCGATGCATTTGTTGACATTCTCAACGTGCTGATAGCCAAGTCTTCCCAGGCCGATCACGCCGATATTCAGTCTTTTCATCGTGCTGTCCTCCTTAAATAAAACAAAATCATTTGTGTACTACGTTTTATAAATCAATCCTATCACACATAAAACAAATTGCAATACTAAAATTAATATTTTTCTGTTTTTTGTTATTTTAATCATAAAACCAATCTGGATTTATCTTCTTTTTGTATCTATATATCAATACAAATTTGTTATTTTCGCTTGCTTTCATTCCTGCTGAACGTTATAATAGAGTTATTCCAGCTACATGCAGTAAAATTTGTATTTTGTTTTCAGAATTCAGAGACAATTTTAAATGTTCTGTCTCCGGGATTCATTCACTTCAGGAGGTTTTTTCATGGATACTGTCAGAATCGGAATAATCGGAACCGGACACATCGCACTGGATCACATCCAGAGACTTGGCCGCATGGGCGGCGCACAGGTCACAGCCGTCTCCTCCCGCAGACGCGAGCCGGCCGAAAAAGCCGCAGCGCTTTGCGGCGCACGTGTGGAAGATGACTACCGCAAAGTCGTGCAGGCAGATGACGTCGACGCCGTTATGGTTACCTCTCCGAGCGAGCTGCACGAGGAGCATGTTCTCGCCGCGATCGAAGCAGGCAAATACGTTTTCTGCGAAAAGCCGCTGGCTGTTACTGCTGAAGGCTGCCGCAAAATCATGGAGGCAGAGGCCGCTGCCGGCAAACACCTGACCATGGTGGGCTTCATGCGGCGCTTTGACCGCGGATACCTGCAGCTGAAAGATGCCGTCACCGGCGGCAAATACGGCGCCCCCCTCATCGTAAAATGCGCACACCGCAATATCGAGGCCCACGTTGCGTATACCACAGACATGGCCATCACCCAGACTGCCATCCATGAAATCGACATTTCCCGCTGGCTTCTGGACGACGAATATGTCAGCGCGCAGGTGATTTATCCGCCGCAGACAAAAAACGCGACTTCCTTCCGCGACCCGGAGCTTATTATTCTGAAGACCGCACGCGGCATCATCATCAATCTGGAAATCTACATCAGCTGCCGTTACGGATACGATGTACAGTGCGAGGTCGTCTGCGAAGACGGCGTACTGCGTATGCCGCAGCCATCCAATCTGTTTGTCCGCGCTGAGGGTGCATGTCACGAAGCACTGGAAAACGACTGGGTTCTTCGTTTTGACGGCGCTTTTGATGACGAATTGCTCGCCTTCCTTCACGGCGTACGCACCGGCAATCTGCCCGGGCCGACCGCATGGGACGGCTACGCTGCTGCCGTAACAGCTGATACACTGATCCGTGCGCAGCAGAGTGAACAGATCGAAACCATTACACTGGGCGAGAAACCTGCACTTTACCGCTAAATGTAAACGGGGTCCGGCCCCGTACACATTCAGGGACAGGCCCCGAAGTAAGGATTAATTATATGTATAAGTATGAGAAAATAACGATGTGGATCCGCGAGCAGATCAGCAGCGGCGCATTTTCTCCGGGCAGCAAGCTGCCGACGGAGATGGAACTGATGGAGAAATTCAACGTCAGCCGCCAATCTGTACGCCGTGCCATCCAGGTTCTGGTGGATGAAGGACTCGTGCACAGCGTTCAGGGAAGCGGCATCTATGCGGCGGACCGGGATAATCTTCACAACAGCAGCAATGACCAGCTTGCACGGCACAACCGCCGCCCGCCTTCCAGGCAGATCGCCCTGGTTCTGACAAATTACGAGGATTATATTTTCCCGAATAAGATCAGCGGTATCTATGAGACGCTGGAAAATGCCGGATATATTATCAACCTCTTTTTCACAGACAACCACAGTGAAAAGGAACTTCATATTTTCCGCTCTCTTCTGGACGGAAATTACGCCGGCATGCTGCTGGACGGTACACAGAGTGCACTGCCGCGCCTTGACGAGGCATTGTTTCGCCAGGTGATCCAGAAGATTCCATGTATTATGATGGATTCCCGCTATTCCGGCTTCCGGCTGCCGTGTGTCACGCTGGACGACGAGCTCGGCGGCTATCTTGCGACGCGGCACCTGATTGAAAACGGTCATCGGAAAATCGCCTATGTCGGACGCAGTGAATACCGCCAGGGAATCAAACGCGGACTCGGCTACGTGAAGGCGCTCATGGAGGCCGGCATCGACATCGAGGGAAACCGCATGATCTGGTACACGCTGAATACATACCCGTTTCTGTTTAAACCGCCGGGCAATCAGACCATTGTCGACATTCTCTCAACCTGTACAGCAATCACCTGCTATAATGATCAGGTTGCATCGGATCTGATTGATGTACTGGAACACCACGGATTGCGTATTCCCGCCGATATTTCCATCATCGGTTACGACCATGCAACCTTCCCGGGCAAACAGCGCCGGCTGACCACCATCGAACACCCAAAGGCTCTGCTCGGAAAAAAAGCAGCAGAAAACCTGCTGCGTCTGATCCGGGATCCGCTGTTTGATGCAAATTATACATTCCGGCCGGAACTGGTTCCTGGCCAGACCGTGCGCAATCTTAACGCACAGGATCTTGCGTCCAGTTTCTGAGCCGAAACACTGTATTCAAATCCCGCCCGGCGCTCTGTGCGCCTGATACGGGGGGACCGAACCACTTCGTTCAATCGAAAAAGCTGCGGACACATTACAGTGCCCGCAGCTTTTCCAATTCCGTTTCCATTTGTTTCAGCCAGATCTCATAATCTGCATCCGTATCACGCGCGCGCAGCGCCTCCGTGATCTCCACTATAGGGGCGACCAGATTGTCGAGCGAGACATTTCCGAGCATTCCCTTCAGAGCATGCGCGCTCTCAAATGCCTCCTCCAGATTGCCCGCCTCGATCGACGTCCGGAGTTTTTCAAAATTTGCATCCTGCAGCGCAATCCCGACAAGCCGCAGATAAAAGGCTTCGTTGTTCATACACCTCGTAAGCCCCTCTTCTGTATTTGCTCCCAGTTCTTTCAAGGAATCAATTGTAAGCATCTGATTGTCCTCCTTTATATTCCCGGCCGCAAAGACTCAGCTGTTCAGCATCCGCACATCTGCCGGCCGGTTCAGACAGTATACGTTTTCAGCCAGTCTGCACACATGTATTATTTCAGCGTCCATACAGCGGCTGGCTCACACATATCATCTCAGCAGCTGCGCAAACTCTTCCTCCGGCAGCGGCTTTGAAAAATAGTATCCCTGTATCACATAGCAGCCGACACTTTTCAGGAAATCCACCTGATTCTTTTCCTCTACACCCTCAGCGACGACACGCATGTTGAGGTACCGCGCAATATCCATAATGAGGCGGACCAGCGTCTCCTGCTTCTGGTTTGTGCGGAGATTCTGTACAAATTTCATATCCAGCTTCAGAATGTCCACCGGAATATCGGCCAGCATGTTCAGCGAGGAATACCCCGTCCCGAAATCATCCATCTCGATCCGGAATCCCTTTTTACGCAGCAGATCGATCACATAAACAATCTGATCCGCATTCTCCGTATAAGCGGATTCTGTGATTTCCAGATACATCTCATCTGTGCTGAGCTTATTTTCCGCCAGGATCTTCTGCAGATACGTGATCAGATCATGGTGGTACAGATCGACGCGCGAAACATTCACGGAAACCGGAATGCTGACGCCGTAAGTTTCCTTCCACTTGCTCAGGTGCTGCGCATCCTTTTCCCCGATGTAATAATCAAGCCGCTG
>CAZRNI010000260.1:0-1443 GCA_964601425.1 uncultured Eubacterium sp.
ACTGTGCGAAATACACATCCGGGTTTGCCGCTGCGATTTCCGGCAGGAAGGATGCATAACCGGTAGATGCGCCGAAGATCAGATTGCAGCCTTCATTGATCAGCTCTTCTGCAGCTGCCTGTGTTGTAGCCTGATCTGTATCATCGATCTCCTCAAGAACGATCAGATTATCTTCCGGAATACCAAGCTCATCCATTGCTGCGACAATGCTCTCGTGTGTCGCCTGACACCAGCCGCCGTCATTGATGACATAGGACTCGATCTCACCGATCTTGATGTTTGAGAAATCAGTACCCTCTGCCGGAGTCTGACTCTCTGCATCCTGGGAAATCCAGTTGATCTCGCCTGATGCGGCTGCTGTCTCCTCTGCTGCTGAAGAAGCTGCTTCTGCTGTCTCTGCTGCTGCAGATGACGCCGCTTCCGCTGTCTCCTCCGCTGCAGATGCTGCTGAGGATGCAGCTGCAGATCCTGCGGACGCTGCGTTCTGATCGCTCTCACCGCATCCTGCAAAGACTGATGCTGCAAGAACAGCTGCAAGGCAAATGCTTACGACTTTGTTTTTCATGTTTCTTTCTCCTCCTGAAGCTCTGGTTAAAAATATCTTTCCTCACCGGCTCTCGCGATCGTAAGGGATCGTGAGAGCAGCCGGTGCACTGGAACGTCGTTTCCGGAAATTTCCGGTGGTAAAGATCAGTGCGATAATGGTCGCAACATATGGAAGCGCCGAGAAAAACTGCGACGGCACTTGCGGGAAATACATCTGAATGTCGATGCCGATGATACTGATCGCACCGAACAGCAGACCGCCAAATACCGCAATCAGCGGATTCCATGCAGCAAATACAACGAGCGCGACCGCGATCCAGCCCTTGCCGCTGGTCATGCCGTCGCTCCAGAAATTTGTGTAATCCAGAGAGATGCACGCCCCGCTGACGGCTGTCATTACGCTGCCGAATATGACATACGCATAGCGCAAAGCATACACGTTATAGCCCGCGGAGTCAAGTGCTGCAGGATTTTCTCCGAGCGCACGTAAAATCATACCTGCTCTTGTCTTGTACAGATAGATCATGGAAACCGGTATGATAACATACATAATGTACACCAGAATACTCTGGTTAAAGAGTGACGGACCAATCACCGGAATCTTTGAGAGTCCCGGAATCGCGATCGGGCTGAATGCCAGATTTGCATTCACGCCGCTGACTTCCTTGCCGATAAATCCGGAAAGTCCGGTACCAAAGGTCAGCATCGCCATACCGGCAACGGTCTGATCTGACTGCAGACTGACGGTCAGGAATGCAAATACCAGACCGAGCGCCGCGCCGACAACGATTACGACAAGCATGGCCAGCTACAGTCCATAAAGTCCCAAATAGTCAGACACAGCTGAAGCGGCTTAGCACTCACACACACATGCACACACACAAGGATTGAATTAAA
>CAZRNI010000260.1:1453-3805 GCA_964601425.1 uncultured Eubacterium sp.
CCGCGCCGACAACGATTACGACAAGCATGGCCAGCGCCAGATTCTGCCGGTGGACTGCAACCAGATAACCGGATACCGCGCCCATCAGCATGATGCCCTCCAGTCCGAGATTCATGACGCCTGCGCGCTCCGCAAAAATCTCACCGATTGCCGCGTAGAGAACGGTTACGGCATAGACAACCGCAGTTGAAATAATCGAAATCAAAAGTGTTGTACTCATGCGTCCGCACCTCCTTCCGTCGGCTGCTGCCGCACGAACTGATTCCGGATGAAGAACTCACCCGCAATGACAAACAGCATGATGCTTCCCTGTATCATCATAGCCACCTGCGACGGGACGCCGGTAATCTGAACTGCTACTGCTGATATCTGCAGGGCGCCGAAGAAGAACCCGACCAGCAGACATACGAGCGGATTCAGTCCTGCAAGAAACGCGACGACGATACCTGTGTAGCCGGCATTGTTCGGCAGATCCGCCTGTACCCGGTGAATGATGCCGGCAACCTGCGCGAAACCTGCAAGTCCGGCGATCGCGCCGCTGACGCCGAGTACCATTAGAATGTTTTTTGCGACCGACATGCCCGCGTACTGTGCGGCGCGGGGACTTCTGCGGATGACCTCCATCTGGTACCCGCCGGTCGTCTTTGTGTGGAAAAACTGAAGCGCGACAGCGATCAGAATTACGATAATCAATACCGAATTGATCCCTGTATGGCCGATTTCCGGCAGCCAGTACCGCTCGTCTATGATCCGGGTCTGCGCGACCATCTGATTCAGCATTTTCCACGGCCCGTACATCAGGAAGTTCAGGACATACAGGAAAATATAGTTCAGCATCATTGTGAGAATGGTTTCATTCACGCCCCAGAATGCCTTCGGAATTGCCGCGAGCAGTGCGGCCGCGCCGCCTCCCAGGACAGCTGCGATAAACATTCCGAGTATTTTCAAAGGCGGCGGCATTACCGGTCCGTACAGCGCGAAGCCGACACAGAACACTGCGCCCAGTGCGTACTGTCCTTCTGCTCCGATATTGTTCAGATTCATCCGGTAGCCAAACGCAACCGCAAGTCCGGTCAGCATCAGCGGAATTCCTGCTTCTATACTCCGCTTCAGTCCGCTCGGAGAGCAGATCGTCTTCAGCATTTTCCCGTAAACGGTCAGTGGATTAAATCCGACGGCTACGAGGAAGATCCCGCTGAATATCAGCGCAAGGATTACGAAAAGAACCGGATTGAGTACCCGGTACCAGACAGGTACGCCGATTCGTTTTTTGATATAGATCCGGCCGCGCATTATCTGTCCCCTCCTTTCCGGCTTTCTTCTGACCCTCTTTCTCCGGTCATCATTCTGCCGATTTCCATAATATCTGTTTTATCAATATCCCGGATTCCCATCAGCTCTCCGTCGCAGAGAACACCGACCCGGTCACAGATATCGAAAATTTCTTCCAGTTCCTCTGAAATAAAGACAACCGCTGCACCCTTCCAGCTCTGCTCGTTCAGAATCCGGCGGATCACCTCCGCCGCACCAATGTCAAGCCCCCGCACGGGATATGCCGCGACGATCAGCTGCGGATCTCCCGCCACCTCCCGGGCGAACAGGAGTTTCTGCTGGTTTCCGCCCGACATCAGGCCGACCGGGTACGACGAGCCCGCGTGCTTGATTTCATAGGCGTCTGTATAGGCGTCAGCGTCTTTCTGCATCTGCTCTTCCTGCAAAATGCCCGCCCGGCTGTATTTTTTCTGGTTATAGTCCTTCAGAATCAGGTTGTGTTTCATATCCAGTTCGAGAACCAGACCTGTCGTTCTCCGATCCTCCGGAATAAATGCAACGCCGCGTCTGATCCGGTCCCGGACGGAAGCTTTTGTAATATCGGAACCCTGCAGCAAGACCCTGCCTGCTGTCACCGGGCGCAGCCCTGTAATTACTTCAGACAGCTCGCGCTGTCCGTTTCCGGCGACGCCGGCAATGCCAAATATTTCTCCTTTCCGGATAGAGAGGGAGATATCTTTGAGCGCCGGCAGATTTCTGTCATTCCTCGCAGATACACCTTCCATGGTAAATACAATCTCATCCCCGGGTTCACGGTCCAGAGACCGCTTCTGCGTTCCCATGCTGCTGCCGACTACGGCCTCCGTCAGACGCTCCACTGTGGCATCCGCGGCCAGCATCGTGTCTGCGACGGTTCCGCCCTTGAGTACAGTGATGCGATCTGCGTTGTTCATGACCTCATTCATCTTGTGGGAGATCACGATAACCGCTTTGCCGCTGTCCGCCATGGCGCGCAGTGTATCAAACATATGCTGCGCCTCCTGCGGCGTAAGACCCGCAGAGGGCTCATCCAGAATCAGA
>CAZRNI010000261.1:0-3800 GCA_964601425.1 uncultured Eubacterium sp.
AAAATAAGAGCCGCGGGCTCTTATTTTTTTGCGTCACAGGAAAAGCTCCGGGCAAGCGCACTCATTTTTGAAGCATTTGCCGGTAAGGCGGAGCACACAAGCCTTTCGTACATTCATGCTTTGATTGTTTTATCTTCAAAAAACAGAGCATGCCACACGAGGAAAATATAAACGGTCCAGATTTTCCTGCTGTTGTCACAGATTCCGTTTTTGTGGTCATCCAGTAGTCTGACAAGCTGATCTGTGTGGAAATATTCGGATGCGGTTTTTCCGGTAAACTGTTCTTTTACGTGCTGATAGTAGCGTTCTTCTCTGAGCCAGACCCGGATCGGAACCGGGAAGCCCAGTTTTTTGCGGCGGGAAGATTCCTGCGGCAATCTCTTTTCCGTCATCTTGCGGAAGCAGTATTTTGTCTGATGGTGGTTGATCTTTGCCTGCAGGGGCAGTTTTCTGGCGAGCCGGAAAACTTCCCGGTCCAGATACGGGACGCGCAGCTCCAGAGAGTGTGCCATGCTCATCTTGTCTGCAATCGGCAAAATATCGCCGGCAAGCCACCAGACGAGATCGACATACTGCATTTTATCAACGTCGGAGAGACCGGCAGCTTTTTTGTAGGTTTCCTCCAGCAATTCTGTGGTCGACGGCGCATTTGTTTCGATGCGAAGCAGTGCGCGCCGCTCTTCATTGCTGAATATATTCGCATTTCCGATAAAACGGGATTCCACATCCTTGCCTGCGCGGATCAGATAGTTTTTTCCTTTGACATGATCCGGCAGCTTTGCTGCCAGTTTGGCGAAGCCGTTCCGGATCGGACGCGGAAGCTTCTGGATCCATTTCAAATCACCGGGCTCAAGGTAAATATTATATCCGCCGAACAGCTCGTCTGCCCCTTCGCCCGAAACGACGACCTTGACCTTTTTTGCAGCCTCCTCGGCGACAAAATACTGCGCGACAGAACATGCGTCGCTGATTGGCTCATCCAGATGATAGACAACAGAAGGAATGGCGTTCCAGAAATCATCCGGCGTGATCGTCCGTGTGTAATGCTCCAGACGGAGGTGGGCTGCGAGTCCTTCGGCAGCGTTCATTTCATTGTAAGCACTGTTTTTATCCAGAAAACCGACAGTAAACGCCTTTGCTCCGGTAAAAGAAGCTGCGACATAGCTGGAATCAACACCGCCGGAGAGATACGTTCCGACTTCGACGTCGCTGATCATATGAGCATGTACCGAATCATCGATGACCTGCTCCATTTTTTTGATGACGGCAGATTCATCAGCAGATTTTGCAGGAGAAAGCCTCGGATCAAAGTACTTTCGGATCGTCGTTTTGCCTGCATGCCAGGTCAGTGTACTGCCGGCCGGCAGCTGAAAAATGCCTTTGAAAAATGTCTCAGGAAGCGCAGAGTACTGAAAAGAAAGGTACGCCTCCAGTGCATCTGTGTTTAATTCGCGCTTGTATCCGGGAAAGTGCAGAAGACTCTTGATCTCAGAAGCATAGACAAGATGTCCGCCGCAGTGCATATAATAATATGGTTTAATTCCGAAACAGTCGCGAGCACTGAACAGTGTTTCCGTTGTCTCATCCCAGATGGAAAAGGCAAACATGCCACGCAGCTTTTTTACAATGGAAGCACCGTATTCTTCATAGCCGTGCAGTATTGTTTCTGAATCAGTCCTTGTACGGAATACGTGCCCTTTTGCGAGCAAGTCCTCCCGCAGTTCCGGGAAATTGTATATTTCACCGTTAAAAACAAGTGTTTTTGTGCCGTCTTCATTGGTCAGGGGCTGCATCCCTCCTTCCAGATCGATGATACTCAGCCGCACGAAGCCGACAGCGGCGCCGTCCATAATCTTGTAATCAAGCCCGTCCGGCCCGCGGTGGCGTATGGTTTGCAGCATTTGTTCCAGAATCATTTCCGGCTGTTCTACGGTACCGGTAAATCCACAGATTCCGCACATATGTTTTCTCCTTACTCCTTATAAATAATAATCGGTGTTCCCGGCTGTGTGTTTTCGTAAATCGTGCGGGCAGCAGACAGAGGCAGGTTGAGGCAGCCGTGCGAACCGTTTGTCTGGTAAATATTTCCGCCGAAAGATCCGCGCCATACAGCGTCATGCAGACCTTCTCCCTCATGAAATGCCATCCAGTACTGTACTTCCGTATTATAATCCTGTCCCTCCAGCATAGATGGACTTTCCATGTATGCGAGATAGAAGAGACCGGTCGTGGTTTCCCGCTCTTCTGACACATCACCGGATACAAAATCAGACTCGGTAACCAGCTGTCCGTCTTTATAGTACCAGAGATGCTGTTTTGTCAGATCCGCTTCGATATAGGTGCCTGCCAGATCATCTGTTCCGTTACGCTTCAAATAGTAGGGATTTCCCCAGTCATTTGTTTTGACATAGACAGGTTCGCGGGTGACCTCCTGATTGCTCTCAATGTCTGCCTTCAGCTGCTTGAGCTCGGCATCCTGATCAATCGTATAGCCGTATTCGACTTTTTCAGCGGGGATGGTGATTTCCTGTCCGCCGGTTGTCTTAAACGTATGTGCATGGTGGCGTGTATTATATTTTTGGGCCATTGCTTCAACATATTCAGTGAGCTTTGCCTCATCGAGAGAAGCATGATCTCCGTCAATGATAATCCAGTCTTTAATGGTATCGAAATTCAGCGTCTGTTTTTCCTCGCCGAATGTATGGGTAATGACCGCAGCTGCAAACTGATTCATAAGATCACACTTTTTTTGGAGTTCTGCGGTATTGTCTTCAACAACAGGACTGGTGTATGCATCGTCCGGAACTGCAGCAGAAAGTCCGTCCGGATCAAAGTTCTCCATCAGTGCATCCAGCTTTTCCTGAACGGCGCGCTGCAGCACGGCGTCATCGATTTCATTGCCCTGCACAGCCGCATCCACATAACACTGTCGTTTTTCGGCGTCATAAAGAAAGGAAGCATTTTTTGACGCGACGCGCGGGACGGACAGATTTTCGGCTTTGACAAAATTCCGGAATGTGTTTTCATCAAACAGATTCGAAAAATCAAGTGTCAGTGCGATCTCCCGGTGCAGACGTTCGTTCAGCACCATGCGGGGATTGGATACTTCAGACTTCTGAAGAGCCGTAATCGAATCAGACAGAGCGTCCTTATCAAAGGTATAACCATAGTCTGCCAGTGTTCCGGTCAGAACAGATTCCCCGTTCTCTGTGACAGTAAACTGTGCATCCGTGTAATCCTTCAGCATAAGGTCTGTGACCTCGGCGGGCGTTTTTCCGGAAACATCAAGCTCATTCAGACGCGTTCCGTTCAAAAACACGGTGCGCTGTGCTGCCTGACGCAGGTAATAATAAACGCCGCCCATCAAGCCGGCCAGAACAAACAGAATAATGACGAGAATGATCAGACGGGTTTTGCCTTTTTTGTGCTTCTTTTCAGTTGCCATTTGTTTTTCCTTCTTTCTGATCTGACCGCCGCAGCGGTCAGAAGATATCGTAGCATATCTTATGTTGCGTTTCAAGAATTCCGGATTGTTATATCAAACTGAGATAGAATCATATTCCGGAACTCAGGGATAGTCTAAATTAGAATCGTGAAAGATATGTGAAATTCATGCTTGACTTTTATAAACCGATCTGATAGTATAGTCAAGCGAGCAGAAAACAGCTCACAAGTTAACAGACGCAGGAATGGCGGAATTGGCAGACGCGCAGGCTTCAGGTGCCTGTGGTAGCAATATCGTGTGGGTTCAAGTCCCACTTCCTGCACTATTTTTATGCCTTCTGGAAGCGGACAGGGAG
>CAZRNI010000262.1:0-1367 GCA_964601425.1 uncultured Eubacterium sp.
ATGGATCCTTCGAAGGGAGGCCAAAAGTCCCCCAAGCCATCTGATAAGGTTCTCTTAGTGTGCTGTTCGATGGCTTTTCGTCCGGAGCGCGTCAGAGATCTTCATTGTCGCGGAGCGCAAATAGAAACAAACACCCCGACAAATCCCGATTTACGAGGGAGTATCTACTATGAAAATAAAAAGTGTAAGTCTGGATATTGTCTGCGGCCCGACGAGTGCGCTGCCGGATACGGGCAAGCCGGAGGTGGCTTTTGCCGGCAAGTCAAATGTAGGAAAATCATCGATGATTAATGTGTTGATCAATCGCAAGGCGCTGGCGCGGACCAGTTCACAGCCGGGCAAGACACAGACAATCAATTTTTATCATGTAAATAATGATTTTTATCTGGTGGATCTTCCCGGATACGGCTATGCGGCAGCATCACAGAAGGCGCGCGAAGCGTGGGGCAAGATGATAGAGCGTTATCTTCACAAGTCGCCGAATCTGCGTTCCGTATTTTTGCTGCTGGATATCCGGCATGCACCGTCGCAGAATGACAAAATGATGTATGACTGGATCGTTGACAATGGATACCAGCCGATTATCATTGCAACAAAGCTGGATAAGATCAAGCGCAGCCAGGTGCAGAAGCAGGTAAAGCTTCTGCGGGAGACCCTGAATATGCCGAAGGGAACCAGGATTATTCCGTTTTCGGCATTGACCAGGCAGGGAAAAGATGAAATTCATGATGCAATTGCGGAAGCAATTCATGATGAGGAACCGGATTCTGCGGATGCAGAAGCACTGTCTGTTCCTGAATGAACGCAGTAGAACGGTCTCTGTTTTTGCATACGCAAATTGCTGTTTGACAGAACGCGGCGGAACAGTTCCTGCTCACACGCGCGGAGCGCCGGGCGGGGCATGAAAAGAGAGGAAACTATGGGTATCATCCGTGCCAGAAAACTGGGATACGATTATTATGAATATCATGAAGATCAGGAGAATCCCGAGGTTCATACTGCGCTGAAAAACGTGGATCTGGACATCGAGGAAGGATCTTTTATCGCTGTACTTGGGCACAATGGCTGCGGTAAATCTACACTTGCCAAGCAGATCAATGCATTGCTTGTTCCCACAGAGGGAACGATCTGGATTGACTCAATGAATACGGCAGAGGGAGATGATCTCTGGAAAATCCGGCAGGAAGCCGGCATGGTGTTCCAGAATCCTGATAATCAGATCATTGCGACAGTTGTGGAGGAGGATGTCGGATTCGGTCCGGAAAATATCGGTGTTGATACGGAAGAAATCTGGCGCCGTGTAGACCGCGCGCTCGAGGATACCGGTATGGTTGCCTACCGCAAGCATTCTCCCAATAAGCTGTCCG
>CAZRNI010000262.1:1377-3771 GCA_964601425.1 uncultured Eubacterium sp.
TCAGCGAGTCGCAATAGCCGGCATCATGGCAATGAAGCCGAAATGCATTGTGCTGGATGAGCCGACGGCGATGCTGGATCCAAATGGCAGAAAAGAAGTCATTGCCGCAGTCAGCGCGCTGAACAAACAGGAAGGTGTTACGATTATCCTGATCACACATTACATGGAGGAAGTGGTTGATGCAGATCAGCTTTTTGTCATGGATGCGGGTCAGATTGTGATGAGCGGCACACCGCATGAGGTGTTTACGCAGGTTGAGAAACTCAAAGAACTTCGTCTGGATGTGCCGCAGGTAACACTCCTGACGCATGAACTGATCAAGGCAGGGCTTCCGCTGACGGAAGGTATTTTAAAAAATGAGGAGCTGATCCGGCAGCTTGCCGAGCTGCGAAATGCGCCAAATCTTCTGACGGCAGCTGCAGAAGCTGTGCACAGTCTGCACGAGGCACAGAAAAATTCTGCAGATGAGATTGCTAAAACAGACGTAACGACATCTGAATCGAAGCAGGCTGGTACAGATACATTTGAAAGAGTGACGATTGGTTCGGTGGCACTGGACGATGTGTCTTATGTCTACAGCAACGGAACTGCTTATGAAATCACTGCGCTCGATCATGTTACACTGGAAATTCCGCAGGGTCAGTTTGTGGGAATCATTGGTCATACCGGCAGCGGTAAATCCACGATGGTACAGCATTTCAATGCGCTGATGCGTCCGACTTCCGGCCGTGTATTATTTAATGGAGAGGACGTCTGGGCCGAGGGCTATAACAGACGGAATCTGCGGTTCCACGTTGGAATTGTATTTCAGTATCCGGAACACCAGCTCTTTGAGACAGATGTTATTACAGATGTCTGCTTCGGCCCGAAGAACCAGGGCCTTTCAAAAGAGGAGTGTCTGGAGCGCGCGCGCAATGCGCTGTATCAGGTGGGCGTGCCGGAGGAGCTGTTTGATAATTCTCCGTTTGAACTATCCGGCGGGCAGAAGCGTCGGATCGCGATCGCAGGCATTCTTGCCATGAATCCGGATGTACTGATTCTGGATGAGCCGACGGCGGGGCTGGATCCGCGCGGAAGAGACGAGATGTTTGATGTGATTAATCGTCTCCGGGAGGTCCGTAATATAACCATCATTCTGGTATCGCACAGTATGGAGGATGTGGCGCGGCATGCAGACCGCCTGATCGTGATGAACGAGGGCAGAAAAGTATACGACGGAACACCGAAAGAAGTATTTGCACATTATAAAGAACTGGAAAAAATGGGGCTCGCCGCACCGCAGGTTGCTTACATCATGCATGACCTCGCTGCCCATGGCTTCGCAGTCGATGTACAGGCAGCGACAGTTGAAGAGGCGAGAGACAATATCATTCAAGCAATAGCAGGTTAACAGGAGCGGAAAATAAAGCTGTATACGGTTAAACTGTTTGGAAAGATCGTGAGATGTCTGAATGGACCCCATGGCTGTAAAAACGCCAGGGATACCGGTATAAATCTCATTACAGGAAAAGAAAATGCTGAGAGAAATCACAATCGGCCAGTACTATGAAGCAGATTCGATTCTTCACAGACTGGACCCAAGAGTAAAAATTATCGGAACGCTGGTATACATCATTTCATTGTTCGTGTTTCGTACCTGGGGATATCTTCTGGGAGCGGCGGCACTGGTTATTTTGATCATTCTTTCAAAGGTGCCCTTTAAGTTTATGATCAAAGGCTTGCGCCCGATCATGATGATTTTGATGTTCACGATGGTGCTGAATATTTTGCTGACGCCGGGTGAAATCCTGTGGCAGTTTCATTTTCTGCATGTCACACGGCAGGGACTTGTTCTTGCGGGAAAGATGGCAGTCAGACTTGTGTTTCTTGTGCTTGGTGCATCACTAATGACACTTACAACCACCCCGAACAAACTGACAGATGCGCTGGAGAGTTTACTGGGGCCGCTGAAAGTATTTCACGTACCGGTACATGAAATTGCGATGATGATGTCAATCGCGATGCGCTTTATCCCGATTCTGATGGAAGAAACGGACCGCATTATGAAAGCCCAGATGGCGCGCGGTGCCGACTTCGAAAGCGGCGGAATCATCCAGAAGGTGAAGGCGATGGTACCGCTTCTGGTACCGTTGTTCGTCTCAGCCTTCCGCCGTGCAAATGACCTGGCGCTTGCCATGGAAGCCAGATGCTATCACGGCGGCGAGGGCAGGACACAGATGAAGCCGCTGCGCTACGAAGGAAGAGATTACACAGCATATATTATTATGCTGGTTTACCTTGCGGCGTCAATTATACTGCGGGTGGTGCTGCACGTATAAATCGGGATTTGCAGAGAAAAAGAAGGCAACTGTTTGCCTTCTTTTTTTACTTTATAGGAAATTCCTCCTTCGGAGG
>CAZRNI010000263.1:0-3768 GCA_964601425.1 uncultured Eubacterium sp.
GTCACTGAGGGGTATCCGGAGAAGCCGGGCCCGGTGGCGCCGCGCTACCACGGCCGCCATCAGCTCAACCGATGGCCCGACGGGTTGGAGAAGTGCATCATCTACGCCATCCTTTATAACAATAACAACCGGATTCTGGAAGACTACCCCTACACGGAAAAAATGCTGCAGGCAGAGGTAAGTCCGCATCCGTCAGATATCTTCTGCTGGGGCAGAAAGCAGGAGGATGCTGTTCTGGTTCCGACTGATAAGCGGCAGATGATACTGACACTCCTTCCCAGAGTGCACACGAACTTCAGCAGAAGAGGTCTGTTGGTTCTGGGACTTCGATATGACTGTCAGGACCGGAAATATACCGAGGAGTACCTGACAGGTGAGGAAGCAGTGGTTGCCTACAACCCGGAAGATGTGGATACGGTGTATCTGATTCAGGATGGAGAATATGTCGAATTTCAGCTTATCGAGTCGCGCTTCTCCGGGATGACGTTTGAAAAGGTAAAAGAGATGCTTGGCGCACAGAAAGAACTGGTTAAAAAGGCTGTACACGAAAACCTGCAGGGACGGATAGACCTGAATACAAACATCGAGACGATTGTGATGGATAAAACAAAACATCAGGATGTGAATCTCAAAAATGTCCGGGCGACCAGAAAACGGGAACGGAAGACGAATCATCTGGATTTCATTAAGGAGATTGATATATGAGTGAGACAGCAGTAAATCCAGCTATTGGTATGACAAACAATAAACTTGTGAATATAATGCCGCATATGTTATCAGGAGAGGAACTGAAGAAACGGCTGCTTTATCTGCCGCCGTATTCAAGAGATATCTGCATGGCTGACAGGAGTACCAGGCTGATGGAGTTAAATGACATGGCTGATATCTATATTCCATCAGCAATGACTTACGAGATTTACAGCAAGCTGTATCTTTCCATGCTGCGTGCCGCAGGGAAAAAGATGACAGCTGCTGCAGTACGACAGGGTTATGAGAATAACCGGCGTATCATCGGGAAACCCGGCAATTCCATTCTGGGCGGATGTGATTCTTTTTCGATTATCGGGCAGGCCGGTATCGGAAAGAGTACGGCTATTGTGAAGAGCCTGGAAGCTGCGGGTGCAACGGAGATAATCAGACTTACCAATCCATATGTAAATGTTATTCCTTGCATTAATGTCCAGTGTCCGCATGACTGCTCTGTAAAGAGTATGCTGTTCTCGATTCTTTCTGAAGTGGATGAGCGGCTTGGCACCAGATATCATGAGCGGGCAGTCAGGAGCAGGGCGACAATTGATTCGCTGATAGGAACGGTATCCCAGGTCGCGGTCAATCATATTCTCCTTCTGGTTGTCGATGAGTGCCAGAACATCTGCAGGAACAAAGGCGGCGTAAATGTGGTGTCAGCCCTGACGCAGTTAATCAATTCCAGTGGGATTTCAATATGCCTGGTGGGGCTGCCGGAGACGGAATTGTTCTTCCGGCGGGAAATGCATCTTGCAAGAAGAAGTGTCGGACTGTCGTACCTGAAGCAGGACTGTGATGACTTCTTCATTTCCTTCTGCAGCGTTCTGTATGGATTTCAGTATGTTGCACATCCGCGGGAGATTACCCCTGAAATAATCGAGACCCTGTACCAATGCAGCAGTGGAATCATCGGGATTGTCCTGTCACTCCTGATGGAAGCACAGCAGGTGGCAATCCTGTCAGACCGGGAGGAACTGACAAAGGAACTGCTTCTGGAGACTTTCCAGACGCGCATGAAGAACGTAAATGATTTTGTAGAGGTGTACGGAAAGAAACGGCCGCAGACATCTTCGGTACAGCGAAAGAAAACGGCCCCAAAGGCCATGCCAAAGGAAAAGGGTACAGATATCCCACATGAACCGGAGAAAGGCCAAATACGGCCGGAGAATGCCTTTCAAATAAATAACATGGCACATGCTGGAGAGGATGTGGATACGTTGCTGGAACTGATGCGGGAATCCGGCTTTGCGCTTACAGAGGTGGCGGTATGATTGGGTTTATGCCGGTACTGTATGAGGATGAACTTTGCTACAGCTGGTTTGCCAGGTACTGTGTTCATGCCGGATATGATGCCTATTCGTATGCAAGGGAAGACCTGTTTGCAAGAAAGAACGCATGGCAGGATATCCGGTTCCTGAACCGGCTGAATGAACAGGCGCTGCAAATCATAACAGGTATGATTTCGATGGAAGAACTGATTCTGAATCACACAATGTTTCCGCTTTTCCGTTTTACAAGACCGGAGCGTTTAGCAGCTGCTTTTCAACAATTGGTGAACCAGAGTGGAAGTGCCGGCAGTATACTTCCGTTTCCAAAACTGCAGGAGCCGCAAGTCCTTCGATATTGTCCGGTGTGTGCAGTAGAAGACAGAACACGATATGGCGAGACGTACTGGCACAGGAGTAGGATATTCTGTCCGATGAATGTCTGTGTAGAACACAAGTGCAAGTTGGTTGAGACTGATATTGCTATAAAAGGTGCTGTGCTTCCCAGAATGAATACGGCAGAAGAAACGATATCATTGTATGAGGAGATGAAAACTGATACAGATGAACCGGCAGAAGACATGAAAAACGATACTTTTGTATCTTCCTGTGAAATGGAACTGGCGGAGTATTTAACACAGCTATTCTATGCACCGGTACATCCTGAAAACAGGGTACCGGTTTCAGAGGTCCTGAAAACAAAACTTGAGGGAACAAAGTATCTCAGCAGCCGCGGAAAGATGCGGAACATCAGTTTGTTGACACAGGATTTTCTGGAGTATTATCGCGGGTTTGAATGTCCGGGCATGACAGAACTGCAGCAGATACAGAAGTGTTTTACCGGATACAGGTGGAACTTTTATGACATCGGTCAGCTGGCTTTCTTTTTGAAAATCCCTGTGGAAGACCTGGTAAATCCAAAACGGAATAAACACAGTCAAACGGACCGGTTCAACAGAAAAGTGGCGGAACTATATGATGAAGGTCTTGGATGTTACAGAATTGCAGGCATGGTGAAGGCCAGTCCTTCAACCGTTCGGAAGGCAAATAAAAAACGACAGATGAAGTCTCATAATCATGCGGTGCGAACAGGTATGTACAAGGAGAACTGGGAACAATTGGATGCGGAATTGCTCCCGAAGGTACAGATAGTTTGTGAGGAAGTCTACTTCGGGATAGGGGAGGCACAAGGACGTCCGCGGCGTGTAACGCAGAAAACAGTCGAGCGGAGATTAGGAATGCCGCAAAAGCGGCTCGACTGCCTTTCGGAGTGTAAAAAGGCTGTACACGATTTTTATGAGACGCAGGAAATGTACTGGGCACGGGAAGTGATATGGGCATACAGGACGCTTCAGAAAGACGAAAGCAGGCAAATATATATGAGGAGCATTATAAATCTCACAAATATGCGCAAACAGAACCTGACTGCATGTATTCCTTATCTCAATCAATATGGAACAGCAGAAGAAGTCCAGTCGATTACAGCCCTCATTAATCCCTAATCAAATAGCAAACATACACAATTTCCCCTTCAAAAATACGGCTTGTTCGTCAATATACATCCATAACCAGAAATGATACACTTGGGTTAGATTATAATGCGACCATGAAAGAATACAAAACCGTTGAAAACGAAAATGAGATAGATTCAGGAGGAGGGATTGCAGATGAGAGCGAAAAATGAAATGGACAGCAGGCTGTATCTGCGGCTTGTAAGAGCGTGTTTTATCCTTGCGGCAGTGGTGCTGGCATTTGG
>CAZRNI010000264.1:0-3728 GCA_964601425.1 uncultured Eubacterium sp.
TAATAATACTGCCAGCGGTCAAACGGCGCATTAAACGCATAAACATTTTCAGTCGGAAGTTCACCGCCGTGCAGTTCTGTCAGCACGCCGGCATCATATCCCTGCTCAGCCCAGTTCTTTACTGTCTGGTCCCACGGTTCCATACTCTCTTCCACAACACCATAATCCAGCCCTTCATTTGAAAAACTGAGGGTTGCAATTTCACGTTCTCTGGCATTCATCGTGCTGATTCCTCCTTCATACCGCTCCCGTTTTTTTCTGTCCGGATTCAGTATAAAAGAAAAACGTGCCGCTGCAAAGTTACAGAAGCACGCATATTTAGCACAAAATAACGAATCAGCCATTTCGAAACATCCAGAACGGAGACAGGGGACGGTTCTCTGTCTCCTCTTTTCATATTTTACTGGGCGGGCATCCCATTACCTGCTTGAACACTCTTGAAAAGTAATTCAAGTCTGTGAACCCGACTTTTTCAGCAGCTTCCCCTGCAGGCATCCGCTCCTGCTGCATGTATTCACATGCCCGCGTAATCCGGAGGCGGTTCATGTATTTTACCGGGGAAAGTCCTGTTGCTTCCCGAAACAGTTTCCGGAAATGATTCGGGCTGAATCCATATACTTCGGCCATATCGTTTATATCAACAGAATCTGAAAGATGCTCTTCCATAACTGCCAGTGCATCAGCAATCGCGCGGTCCTTCCCGTCGGCAGTTTTTCTGTAAATGCGATTCTGTCTGTGCAGCGCCTGATGCAATTCCAGCATAATTACTTCCGTGAACTTCTGCTTCTTTAAAGTATATAGCTGCTGTATATCGTCATAGTTCTCGAACATGCTTTCAAACAGCGATTCTACAAAAGCATATTCCCGTGGATTCAGATGAATCACACCACGTCCGGCCGGATCCGGACGGGCCGCTTTCTGGTCCAATGCTGCATTTTCTTCTGATGAACCGAATACGCCTTTCCCTTTCGGAGCTTCATCCGGCAGCAGCGTTTCACGTAAAAACGCTATTAATTTGCTGTCCAGCGCCTCGGGGAAAAACTGACAGTTATAAATAGAACTCACTTTACTGATTGAAAATCCATGTGCCGTATGCGGCGGCACGATAACTGCATCCCCGGGTATCAGCAGCGTCTCAGCGCCGCCAAACATATGCCGGCAGGAACCGCGGCTGATCAGGAACAATTCGTAATACCCGTGCATATGCATTTCAACAGAGCGTGAATCTATCCAATGCTCAAATGAAACGTCTGAAGCATCCTCCATATGCATTTCATAATAAGGATAATCCGAACCGGATTGATTCATCGGATCAATTCCTCCACTTTCACTGGAGCGTGTTTCAATAATTCTCAGCATGTACTTCGAAGAATGACCGGGGGTGTGCACATGTCGGACATACTTCCGGCGCCTCAGTTCCAAGTACCAGGTGTCCGCAATTGCGGCATTCCCACAGTTTTACCTCACCCTTTTTGAATACCTCAGCCGTTTCGATATTATTCAACAACGCACGGTAACGGTCTTCATGCGCTTTTTCAATTGCTGCAACAAGGCGGAATTTTTCAGCCAGTTCCGGAAAGCCTTCTTCATCCGCAGTTTTCGCAAATTTGTCATACATATCTGTCCACTCATAATTCTCGCCTTCTGCAGCCGCCTCAAGATTTGCAGGTGTGTCACCGATTCCGTTCAATTCCTTGAACCAGAGTTTTGCATGTTCTTTCTCATTATCGGCTGTCTTCAAAAACAACGCTGCAATCTGTTCATATCCGTCTTTTTTCGCACGCGATGCAAAATAAGTGTATTTATTTCTTGCTTCTGATTCACCTGCAAAAGCAGCAAGCAGATTCTTCTCCGTCTGTGTTCCTTCGTATTTATTCGCCATAATACCCTCCTTCGTTTATAGAAACCCGCCAATTGATGTATTCATTATCCACTTAACGAATGCATGCGTCAAGTAACTGCTGAATACCTGCCGGTCATTGATCGCACAGTGTAGATCAATCCGCAAGTTAAGCCGTCCCTGTCTCCTGTTTGCTCCGTGTCAGCACCCTGTACAGCAATGCAACGGATACGGCCATCATGATCATCTCTGTCAGAGGCTGTGCCCAGATCAGGCCGCGGAATCCGAATACGCTGTTGAATATAAGCAGCAGCGGAATATACAGTAACAGCTGCCTGACCACAGTGATGCCAAAGGCATACTGCGGTTTTCCCATCGCCTGAAAGGAGATCCGGCTCATGGAGACTGCACCCACAAACGGAAGGATCCACATCATGGTGCGCAGCACTGTACTGCCGGTCCGGATCACTTCCTCCGACTGTGTAAACATTCCGATCAGTGCCGGCGCCGCCAGACCGTAAACAGCCATCAGACAGAATTCTGTGCCAGACACGATAAGGATACCGACACGGAGGACCTGCAGCATCCGCGGGTAATTCTTCGCCCCGTAGTTGTATCCCATAAGCGGCTGAGTTCCTGCCGAAAATCCCTGATAAATATAGCTGCCGAGTGACAAAATTTTCTGCGATACACCCATGGCGGCAACTGTCAGAGCACCGTAGGTCACTGCCAGATTGTTATTGACAATATAAGCTGCGGAGGTCAGCAGCGTCTCCAGCGTCGCCGGGACACCCACCCAGAAAATCTCGCGTACAATATCTGCCGTCGGTTTTATATAACGGAACGCAGGCCGCAGCAGTGTTTTTCTTCGTACATAAAACTGGAGGGACATGACTGCCCCGATCCCGTTACCGATCACCGTCGCGATTGCCGCACCGCGAATCTGCAGCCCGAGGCCAAAGATAAATACCGGATCCAGCACAATATTGGCAACTGTCCCGGCGATCATCCCGATCAATGAATAATTGACAGATCCTTCACTTCTGAGCAGCTGTCCGAACGTATAGTTTCCCATCAGGCTGATGCTTCCGGCCAGCAAAATGGATACATATTGTTCTGTATATCCGGCAGTATTCATTTCTGCACCCAGGCCTTTTACGATCGCATCCAGAAAAACAAATCCGGTTCCCGCAACAACTGCACTGTTTATCACGGTTAATACGATACCCGTTGTCAGTGTGCGGCAGGCTTTCTCCCGGTCGGATGCACCGAGACTTCTTGCGATCAGTGAAGCAGCACCCGTTCCCACCATATTGGAAACGGCGATCATGATCATCATCACCGGATATGCCAGATTAACCGCTGCAAGCTGATAATCATCATGCATCCGGCCGATGAACCAGGTATCCGTCAGGTTATACAGCGCCATGATCATCATGCCTGCGATCAGCGGAAGGCCCAGTTTCAGGACTGCCTTTGCCGGTTTTTCCTGCTTCAGCAGCAGAATTCTCCTGTCTTCCTTTTCATTTTTTGCATCAATCATGTTCATAAATCTTCAAGTCAGTCCCTGGCGCCTGTATCATTTTCTCAATTATCGTGCTCCTGTTTCTCCGCCGATAACTACTATAACACATTTGTCATATTAATCAAAAAAGAGTTCCTTGTTAATATCCGGTTCTGTGACTATAATGTTCTCATATGCATCACAGTACCCGGCAGGCATATCCTGCCGTTCCTGTGCAGATCTGAATACAACTTGAAAGATGAGGTAATAATTCAGGATAATTTTTTTCACTAAATCTTACCCAAGCTGGGCAACAAGATGTAGTCATAGGCATGACCCCATTATTTTGTATTCTTTCAACAAACTCATTAGCTTCTTCCATAA
>CAZRNI010000265.1:0-3700 GCA_964601425.1 uncultured Eubacterium sp.
ATCGCTTGTTTTGGAAAGATGGACCGGATGAGAACGGAGATATTGGGGTATGGGCAAACATGTTTGAAACCGGTACCGTATCGACATTTTTATATAGATCATCCTGATAAGACCAGTTATAAACAACCTCTATTTTTTCAGAAGGCACGCCGTCTTTTTGCAGTGTCTCCTTCATATCCTCCGAGATTGTAATAATATGATCCGCCCGCCTGTATGCGTAACGCTGTATGGCCGCAAGCACTTTAAAAACAGGACTGTTCTTTTTGATACTTCCGCTGTAAACCGCATTATCCGGAAAAATATCCTGTACGTTAAATGTCACGACTGTACGGGGCAGCTTCTTTCGGATTGCCCGCAAAACAAATCCGGCTTCGTTATTTGACTGTACAAATACTGCATCGTAATCTGAAGTGATCTTTTTTCTGCACGCCCGAATATACTTTAATTCCGTAAGATACCGCGAGATAAAATCACTTTTGTCAGCTGCCTGAAACGGCATCACATCTGTCGTCACCGGATAACCGGAAATGGATTCCGGAATTGCCGGGAGTGAACCGCCGGTATCCTTCTGTAAAATATGAACCGTATGTCCTGCGATACAGAGCTGCTCGAGCATAGCCGACAGAAGATGCCTGGATGTTGTATGGCGGTCAAACCCGATAAACGTCCAGAAAAGCACTTTCAAATCAGATCCCTCCTGTTTCCCTGCACCTGTTATTTTATGTGCAGTCACTTCCCGGCAGAAAACAATGCCTGTACCGCCATTTCTACTCCGTTTCCGCCGTACTGGTCAAACTTTGCTTTAAACTTTGCAGTCTTTACCCGCTCTGCAGCAAAATCAAGATGTTCAATCGCATCCAAAAGCTGTTCCTGTGTGCGGAATGACTTGTTTGGCAGTTCCTCATCCAGCTCAAAATACGTGCCGCGTTCCTTTAGATATTCATCGTAATCATACGCAAAGCACAGAATCGGCCGCTCCAGAATCGCATAGTCGACCATGACCGAGGAGTAATCCGTGATCAAAAGATCCGCCACGAGATACAGATCGTTGATCTCCGGATAATTTGAATAATCCCGTAAAAAATCATTAAACTGCACATCCATCACGCGTGTTGTAATATGATGTGCCCGGAACAGAACAATGTAATCTTTGCTGAGTCTTTCCTCCCATATCACCAGATCAATCGGCGGTTTGATATCATAGGAACGTCCGCCGTTTGTACTGTCGCGCCATGTCGGCGCATAGAGAATGACTTTTTTATTATCCGGCAGGCCAAGTTTGCTCCGCAGCACTTCTTTCTGTTCATTCGTCGCATGCCAGAGCGGATCGTTGCAGGGACGTCCGGACTCGATGAAGCAATCTTTTCGGGCACGAAATGCCCGCTTAAAAACATATTTATCGAAATCACTCTGTACGCAGAGACAATTTACGGTCTTAAAATCAAAATCGTTTCTGCCGGGACTATCATTTCCACAGAGCTTAATCGCAGCTCCATGCATTGTATACATATACCTGGTCGCCTTCTTCTTGTAGGTCAGGCCGCGTTCAAACTGCGTATTAGAGATCCAATAGCCTGCTTTTAGTGCAGTCAGAAAGAACCGGACGGAGTCCAGCTTCACAGATGGAATCCCCGGGAATTCCTCCGGCTTCTCAAACACCCATACCATACGGTAGTCTCTGTACGCTTCCCGGTCCTTCATATACTCATAGATTGCCCTCGGACTGTCATTGTATCTCGTTCCCATCAGTGATAAAAACAGCACCAGATGCGGATCTGTTTTGACAAACAGGCCGATTAATCTCAGCAGCATACTGCCCAGTGTACGGTATAACATCTGCGCAGTATGATTATGTTTCAACAGATAAATCAATCTTTGTTTCATAGAGAAGGCACTTTCCTTGTTATTTTTCTGTGGACTTTTCCTCGTTATCACTGTCCATGGCTGTTGTCCGGCCTTCTTTTACCCCCTCTGTACTTTCCGACATAAAGAGGATCGCCACTGTCGCGAAGCACAGCTTCAAGTCCGTCAAAAAGCTCATATGATTGATGTACAGCAGATCAAACTCCAGCTTCTCATACGGCTCCGTGTTGTATTTGCCGTAAACCTGTGCATATCCGGTCAGTCCCGCCTTCACCTGCAGACGCAGCTGAAAATCCGGCATGGTTTCGTAGTACTGCTCCGCGATTTCCGGACGCTCCGGACGCGGACCTACAACACTCATCTCACCGATAAAAATATTCCATAACTGCGGCAGTTCATCCAGACGGCATTTGCGCACAAATCTTCCGATCGGGGTGATACGTTCATCTTTGTCCCCGGTACTGAGCCTTGCCACGCCGTCTTTTTCGGCATCAACACGCATGGAACGAAACTTCAGGATCTTAAATCTTTTCCCGTCTTTCGTGAGTCTGACCTGCTTATAGAGTGCCGGGCCTCCATCATAGAAATGAATTGCCAGTCCCGTAATCAGCATTACCGGGCTGAAAAGAATCAACGCCGTACCGGATATCACAATATCAAACAACCGTTTTAGTACCGCATACTCCGCATTCAGGTGCTTTCTGCTCACGTACAAAACAGGCGAATCAAACGACTGCACGTGAACAGCCTCCTGCATGATTACATCACCTACATGCGGAAGGAAAAAGCCCGAAATTGACTTTTCTTTACAATACTTCAAAATACCATTGCGGCAGCGCGAATTCACGCCTGCCACAAATATCGCATCATATCCTTCCAGATATGGCCGCAGTTCCGGGAAGGAACCATCATACTGCATCTCATCTGTAATATGATACATACGTTCGCTCGGTTTCCCCTTAATCGAGCCAAACCGTTTCTTATCCATCGGGTCGCGATAAATCAGAAGTGTTTTTTTCTTGGTATATATTTTAAAGAAATAAAGTGTCACACACCAGGTCCAGACGATATCCAAGATCAACTGCAAGATCAACATGGGAATAAACGGGCCCGGCGACACAAAATACGCCCAGCTCACGAGAACCGTGATATAAAGCAGCAGAATACTAAACAGCTGTGCCAGAAACTGCCCGAACACCAGTGAACGCAGTCTGCTGTATCCGATCAGGTAAGCATTGTACGTCCGGCTCAGGATAAACAGCAAAACAGCATAAACAATTAAAACATAGTAATTGTAGCGATATCCCTTCTCATGTACGATATGAAACCCTTTATAACGAAACAAAATCCAAAACAAATAAAAGACCGCAATGCTGATCATAAAATGAATCAGCTTCAAAATAACAATTTTGCCGCCTTCGTTTGTTTTGGATCGATTACTTCTGGTATTAAGATTCGGATCTGTATGCCGGCCGCCATGCTTCTGCATATTCATGTATTCAGGATCCTCTGTACTTCACTTCCTGCGTCTATTTGCAACACATCAAAGCATTATACCATAATTCGCGCATCCTTGCCTTATTAAATAATATTCTTTACCCCAAACCTCCTGCATAATTTCCAGGTCTCTGAAATGCTCAGTATGCGTCTGTATTGTGCCTCATACCGCTGTTTTGCCAGTTTCATATCGCTGGCCACCAGTCTCATATCTCCTTTTTCAAATCGTATGACCCTGGCCAGAAGAAGCCCCCATGAAAGGATCCGAAAGGGTCCCGGCTGGAAATACTACTTGTTAACATATGAATTGACATGCGTGGGTCGCTGGCGGAGGTGGAGG
>CAZRNI010000266.1:0-3697 GCA_964601425.1 uncultured Eubacterium sp.
TGAGAAGGCAATTGCAAGCATCGAGCGCATCTATGGGAAGGAGGCAAAATAATGGCTGGATCATTTAATTTCGGAGAATGGATTTCCGCCCGCAGCGTTATCGGCGCAACCCTGAATGAAATCGGCGCGGAAAATGAAAAATTATTTGTCTGCACACCGGATGTAGCGATGAACCTGATTGAGTTCAAGGAGAACTACCCGGAGCGTTTTATTGATGTCGGTATCGCAGAACAGAACTGCATTGGCGTCGCAGCAGGTATCGCACTGGAAGGCAATATTCCGGTTGTTATGGGAATGCTTCCGTTTCTTTCTATGCGTGCTTGTGAGCAGGTCCGTACAGACGTATGCTATCAGAATCTTCCGGTTCGCATCATCGGAACCGGTGGTGGACTGACCTCCGGCGGCGGCTCCACACATAACGCGATGGAGGATATCGCAATTCTGAAGTCCATGGTAAACATGACAGTTGTCTCGATCGGCGATCCGAATATGATCCGCGACATCCTGAAGCTTTCGATGGATTACGAAGGTCCGATGTATATCCGTCTGGCACAGGGCAAGAAAGACCGTCCGCTCTACGAGCCGGGAACGATTGATTTTAAGATCGGCGGCAGCGTAACAGCACGTGACGGCAAAGATATCTCTGTTTTATGCCACGGTGAGATGGTCGGAGAGGCACTGGATGTAGCAGCGGAACTGGAAAAGGAAGGCATTGATGTCCGCGTAATCGACATGTATACGATTAAACCATTTGATGAGGCGGCGGTCAGAAAGGCAGTTCAGGAGACAAAGGGCATTATTGTCTGGGAAGATCATCTGATGTCAGGCGGTCTCGCCAGCTCACTGGCGGACTACTTTGTTGACAACAATTTCTATCCGAAACAGTTCAGAAGATTCGGTATCCCGCAGGTTTATGCAGGATTTGGTGCGGGTGATGAGCAGCAGGCGAAATACGGTTATTCCGGTAAAGAAATTGCGGCCTGCATCCGCGAAATGATGTGCTGATTCCGGGGCAAAAGAATTCTCAGGGTTAAAGACCATGGACACAGTACAGAAACAGGAGCGTGTCCGTGGACCCTGTAAAATGAGGAGGTTTTCATGAGCAATCAGACAAATGTTGCAAAGGTAGATGAATTTACGAAGCTCAATACACCCAAGAAGATCGGATATGCCTGCGGTGATTTCGCCTGCAACATGAGCTGGTCACTGGTAGGTTCATATCTGGTATTCTTCCTGACTGATATTGCCCTGATTCCGGGTGCGATTGTCGGACTGGTAATTTTCATTTCAAAGTTCTGGGATGCAGTCAATGACCCGGTGATCGGATCACTCGCTGACCACACCAACACAAGATGGGGACGTTACCGGCCGTGGATCATGTTTGCATTCATACCGATGTTGATTTTCAACGTGTTAACATTTACCACATTCCCGTCCTGGTCGACAACAGCACGTACCTGGTGGGGTCTGGGCATGTACTTCATTCTCGTTCTGCTGTATACAATGGTCAATGTCACATATTCTGCTATGCCGGCGCTGATGACCCGTGATACAGAAACAAGAAGTGCACTTTCAAGTTACCGTATGACAGGTGCATTCCTGGCAATGACAGTTCTTTCCTTTATGACACTGCGTGTTGTTAATTACTTCGGCGGCGGTGCGAAAGGCTACCAGTATGCAACAATCTTCTTCTCACTGCTGGCGGTTCCGTTCTTTATCATTACGGTAGCATCCTCTAAGGAAATCGTTAAGATTGATGACTCCAAGGGTGAGAAGGTCAGCTTTATTTCACAGTTTAAGACCCTCGCAGGCAACTGGCCGGTTATCCAGATTGCAATTGCGTACCTCGCATGGGGCATTATCCAGGGCGGTATGACCTTCCGTCTGTACTTCTGTACTTACAACGCAAAGAATGAGCTGCTGTACGCAAACACCCAGACACTCTGGTCCATTATGGGTATGGTCGGAGCATTCTCGGTTTCCTACCTGGTAAAACGCGTTAATAACAAGGGAACACTTGGCGGCATCGCATTTTCTATTATTGCGGCAGCATCGATTATTTCCTTCTTCCTTCCGATCGAGAACGCGGGGGCGCAGGTGATCTATTACATCCTGCAGGCGATTGTCGGTCTCGGAACCGGTATGATGCTCGGCAACGTATTCGGTATGATGCCGGATACAGCAGAGTACACGTATGATAAATATGGTGTTTACGCAGCCGGTTTCCTTTCAACGTTCATCAACTTTATGCTGAAAGTAGGACAGGCAGTTTCTATTTCCGGTGCGGCTCTGATCCTTGATAAGGTCGGCTACGTGCCTGGCGGTGAGCAGTCTTCAACTGTTCTGTTCACAATGAACTTTGGTTCACATATGTTTGTCGGCCTGTGCTGTATCGTTGCTGCAATCGCACTGTTCAGCTACAAGCTGGATAAGAAGACCTACAACGAGATCGTAGAACGCCTTCGTCAGAAAGGTATGGCGAATTAAGACGAAAAGGAGAACATACAATGGCTACAATGAAACAGCTGTGGTGGACGCATGATAAAGAAATTGAACTGAAGGATGTCGAAATTCCTGAAGTGAAATCAAATGAAGTTAAGGTAAAAATGGCATATGCGGCAATTTGTGCGAGTGATGTACACCAGGTTGAGCAGAATGTTATGGGGGCTCAGCCGCCGGCACCGCTCGGTCACGAAGGATCGGGTGTAATTGTTGAAATCGGTGAAGAAGCATCCAAAGCAGGATATAAAGTCGGCGATAAAGTGACAATGTTCCCGGTATCCCATTGCGGTATGTGTGAAAACTGTAAAAACGGCAAGCCGCAGTACTGCACCAATGCAGTTGCGACCGGATGCTTTGCGGAGTATGTTGTCACAGACTGTAAGACGATCTATAAATTGCCGGATGACGCGGATCTGAAGAAATATTCGATCGTTGAGCCCACAAACTGCTGCCTGCGTGCAATGGACCTGGCACCAATCAAACACGGCGCGAATGTCGCAATCGCAGGTGTCGGCGGAATCGGTTCGATTATGCTGAACCAGATTATTCTTTCCGGTGCGACGAACATCACAGCAATTGATCCGGTTCCCGAGAAGCGTCAGCTGGCACTGGAAATGGGTGCGAAATATGTCATAGATCCGTTTAATGAGGATGTTGTGGCGCGTGCTATGGAAATCACAGACGGAGAGGGATTCGACCAGGTATTTGAGATGTCCGGTTCACCGAAGGCATCTCAGACACCGATTGACATCCTGGCACGCTGCGGGACGGCCGTATATTTCGCAGTATTCCCACCGACCTATGAGATGCCGCTGAATCTTCACAGTCTCTATATGAAAGAAGGACGGATCCAGACCGTCTTCACGACACAGTCTATCATGCACAGGTCCATCAATATGATTGACCGCATGCAGACAGATAAGATTATCGGGCATATTATGCCGCTTTCAGAGGCAGTCGAGAGCTTTGATGTATTCCATACCAGCAAGTACTGCAAGATTTTGCTGGACTGCAGCAAGCCGTAAGGAAATATGTGCACACTGCCCTGAACATATGCATTAATTGGGAGGAAAAGCATGAAAACATTATGTGGTGTATTAGTTGGCGATATGAAGGATCCGAATCCGGATACCAGAGGACGCGTGGCACTTGTTGAGCTTCCGAAGCCTAAAATGTGTCCGCAGGATGTCAGAAT
>CAZRNI010000267.1:0-3689 GCA_964601425.1 uncultured Eubacterium sp.
ATTAACGACCTACTCCCTTTCCAGGGGAGCCCCTTCGGCCAGCTTGGGTACTTCTGCATGCCCGAATAAATGATTCACATTATTCTTTTGGGAAAAAATAACTGCATCCTTTGGCAAGAACACAGCAGCTTCACTTCCGTGCGCGGTGCGTGTGGCACTTGTGCCTCGCGGTGCGCGCGCGACTCAACATTTAAGAAGCTTTATTAGTCTAACACTCCGTTTTGGACGTGTCAAGCACTTTTCTTTGAAATAATTGTTGCGGTTTTTAACCTTATTTTTATCGTTCCGAAACAATCTCCAAACCTTGTGCCTGATTCATTTTACAACACAAGATTCTGTGGTTTGGGATTGTGTTTCCCCTTAACACTTATAGAAATAACACGACATTTTATTTTTGTTGCAATTTTGTTACATATTTGTTAAAATGTTTTTGGCTATTGGGTTCGCACATTTTTTATAGAAATAATGCGTAGAACACCCGGCACAATCATTCATACCCCAACGGAGTTTTTATTATGTTTAAGCATTTCAGCCGAAAAACGATTTGTTCTCTGATTCTCATTCTTACCATGCTTCTTCCGCAGGCCGCACTGGTACAGGCCGATGAAATTCAGGAGATCGAAGATTCTGTTTCTGCAGCAGATTTAGAAGATTATTTGTCCGATGGCATTTATTATGAGGATGATGATCCTTACACCGGTCTTGTAACGGATGAGGATACCGGAAAACAGTATTACTTTGAAGACGGCGAACTGCAGACCGGATTCCAAAAGATCGGAGAACCCGAGAAGACGTACTATTTCAATAAGAAGACAGGTGCGATGGTCAAGGGCTTCCGGAAAATCAAAGGCAAGAAGTATTATTTTAAGAAGAAAACCGGTGAGATGAAGACCGGCTGGCTTAAATACAAGGGAAGCCGTTACTATTTTAAAAAGAACGGAAAAATGAAAACCGGATGGCTCACATATAAAGGAGAGCGCTATTATTTCAAAAAGAACGGCAAGATGAAGACCGGTACCTTAAAAAAAGGCAACTATATCTATGAGTTTAACAGCGACGGTGTACTGGTTGATAAATACCTGAAAGATAGTTCTGCAGCCGGCAGCAAGAGCCGGACGCGCACCAAAGCCTCCTCTCTTACAGGACTTACCGCAAAGGAAGTGATCGAAAAAGTCGGCCCTCTCTTTACGGAAGACCAGAAAGAAAGCGGCGTACTGGCATGTATCAGTCTTGCACAGTTTATCCTCGAAAGCGGTTACGGAAAATCCGATCTCGCTGTAAACGCAAATAACTGTTTCGGCATGAAGCAGTCTCTCTCCGGAAATACCTGGAAAGGTTCAACCTGGGACGGTAAATCCGTTTACACGATTAATACACGCGAGTATGATTCCTACACCATACGCGCAAGCTTCCGGAAATACAGCTGCATCGAGGATTCCATCGCGGATCACAGTGCATATCTGACCGGCGCAAAAGATGATGACGGTCTTCGGTATGCAGGGCTGAAGAACTGCACAAATTACACGACTGCTGCCCAGATCATTCAAAACGGCGGATACTGCAGCGGCAGCTCTTATGTCGCACAGCTGAGCAGCCTTATTACCAAATGGGATCTGACTCGTTTTAATGCTGATACTCAATAATGAAACAATAACGCAAAAAGAGGATCAATACGATCCTCTTTTTTGATGCCTTCACACCGGCGCCCCAGAACCGACACAGAATATGCCCTCCCGGAATACCGCAGCAACAGCTGCCTCGTACTGTTCGATGTTTCTGGCTTTTCTGATCTGTTTCAGGTGCCTGTCCGCGCCGGTAAATTGCGTCCCTGCATAAGTCCACAACTCTTTCATCTTATACATCACGTTCACGTCACCGGATATCACATTATGATAGGCTTCATACAGCCGCTGCAGATATTCCCGCAGTTCCTCCCGATGCAGGGGCGGACCGCCTGCTGCCTCTCTTGCAAGCGCCGGATTCCGCAGCAGTCCGCGTCCGATCATAAGCATATCTACTGTCGGAAAGCGTTTCTGAAAGCAAGTGATATCCTCCATTGTGAACAGATCTCCGTTGTAGCAAACCGGATGACGGCTCTGTTCCAGCATGCTCCCGAATGTTTCCAGATCCGGTACGCCTTTGTACCGGTCGATCCCGCGGCGCGCATGAATGACGATAAGGCTCAGCGGATACCGGTTGAAGATTTTCATCAGTCCGTCCGCTTCAGCAGCATCCTGCAGGCCGATCCTTGTTTTTACAGAAATCCTGATTGTGTCTCCGCCATTGTCTCCCGAAACGATCTGTCCGGAAGTTCCGGATACTGCCGCCGGCAGATTTTCCATCGCACAATTCTCCGCAAGATGCAGACCCATGTCCTCCAATTTTCTGATGCTCTCATCAAAAAAGCGGTCCAATGCATCCTGATCGGCCAGAAATCCGGCCCCGCGCTTTTTGGTAACCTGCATCGGCATCGGACATCCCAGATTCAGATTGACTTCTGTATAGCCGAGCTCCCGCATCTTCTGTACCGCATTGACAAACTGGTCCGCGCGGTTGGTAAGGATCTGCGGAACCGTCGGAACACCTGCGTTATTTTCCGGCAGAACATCCCGCATTTCCTTATTTTTAAATTTCATTGTCTGGTTTGCCACCAGAAACGGTGTGTAGTACTGATCCACGCCCGGAAACATTTTATGATGTGTCTGCCGGAACGGGAATCCCGTAATACCCTCCAGCGGCGCGCACAGAAACCTGTTTCTCTTACCCGCACCGCAGCCCTCAGGATTTTTTTGCAGATCTTTTATTGTATCATGTTTCATTTCAGACATAACTATTCAACTGTCACAACTCCGTCGTCACCGATCTTGATCAGCATCCCGTTCTGGACATATTCGAGAAATTCGTCGCCAAGACTGTCGATGGTCGGCATCTTCTGATCCGTCCAGATATCTGTCAGCAAAACACCTGCTGCCGCAAGTGAATCAATCGGATTGGCAAACAGCATACAGGCAGGATTCCGCCCCATATAGGAAGCGGCGTAAAGAACCATGCCGCCGGTTGTTGATCCGATGGTCTGCGGCAGACAAAGGGCTGCACCTGCCATCGGCTGCTGATACAAATCCGGGTTGTTCTGATCTCCGCAGGTCGCCTTTTTATCTCCGAACATCAGGCTCTTCTGATAACTGGCAAGTGTATTGAAACCATTTTTCGAGACAAGCGCACGTGCCTCGGCATGCCCGGGAACCACGACTCTTCCTTTGAATTCACGCATCGACATACCCTCCTGTTATCTTCTGCAAAAGCTTTTCATCCTCATAGGACCGGCAGCTCGTATACGTGCGGAGTTTGTTGGAATTTGTGATTACAGGCTTTTTACCACAGAGCGGATTGTTCATATACATCAACGGACATATATAGCTGATCACAATTCCCATTTCCATGGCCGCCCGGTATTCTTTTGTTTTTTTGAATTCCGCAAGTACGCCGGGCGCACTTGTCATGACCGTCGGAACCGTTACCTTCTTACGATTGTGTTTGCGCAGTTCTTTCCAGATATTCCGGATCCAGGATTTCATCTGCTCCTGCGTCAGATGCGGACATCCGATGAAGCATAACTTTGGTTCTGCATCCGGCTTTTTCCAGATAACAGGATAAGAATCATATACTCTTTGCAGTTCCGCATCGTCAAT
>CAZRNI010000268.1:0-3684 GCA_964601425.1 uncultured Eubacterium sp.
CTTGTATTTCATCGTTCTGCCCATCCTCTTCCTCATGCAGTTCCCATACAATTCTCGCTCCTGTAAGCCTTTCTTCCTCAGGAGCATCAGCAGCAGACGGGCTGTGCGCCGGCTCTGTCACCCAAACCGGGGATGTAAATCGCGATCTCCGATCGCGCGCGAGCTGCGCGACGCACTTGTGCGTCTTCCTCTGCGCAGCTCTGCGATCCGCCGGAGGCTCATTCTTCAACGCAGGCTTTAAACCCATGTTGAAGACGAATTTGTTTTTGCGCATTCCTCTCATGACTGAAGTCACGAGTATCCTGCGTTGAAGAATGAAGCACAATCATGACATTTCCACAGCAAACGCCTGGCTGTTCTACCGGCTGCACTCTGAAACCTTACACGAGCCCCTCCATCGTCCGGAACAGCAGCTCAGGCTCGACCGGTTTGCTCAAATGTGCGTCCAGACCGGCCTGCATGCTGCGCTGCACATCTTCATCGAATGCATTCGCCGTCAGCGCTATGATCGGAATGGTCTTTGCGTCCGGGCGGTCCATTGCGCGAATCGCACGTGTGGCGTTAAGTCCGTCCATCTCCGGCATGCGCATATCCATCAGGATAAAGTCGTAGTAGCCCGGTTCGTGTGCTTCGAATTTGTCGACTGCAATCCGTCCGTTCTCGGCATGTTCGGTGATCATTTCCCGCATAGACAGCACCATTATCATGATTTCAGCGTTGACTGCCACATCTTCTGCGAGCAGAACTCTGCAGCCCGCAAGTTTATCTGTTTCGTCCAGTACATCTGTGACGTCGGTATCACCCACCGACATCTGATCCGCTGTCAGCGCACCTTCTGGTTTTGATGCGCCGACCGGTTTCGATTCCTGATCAGTCATGGACGACTGGTCCGTTTCCTTTGCATGTCCTTCTTCTGTTTTCGGGATCCGGTCACCGCTGCGGTCCGGCGTCCGCTCACCGCTGCGGCCCGACGTCCATTCATCATCGCTTCGGCCCGGCGTCCGCTCACCGCTGCGGCCCGGCGTCCTGTCTCTTCTGCTGCTTCCTGTCCCCGCATTCTGCCGGCCGGAAAGGTGCAGCATCTCATCCTGCTCGTCGTCTTTGCAGCGTTCTGCATCCTTCAGTGTTACGGTAACGGTGAATGTCGTACCTTTCCCTTCTTCACTGTCCACGGTAATTGTCCCGTTCATCAGTTCGACAATGCTCCGGGTAATCGGCATGCCGAGTCCCGTACTGCCATAACGGTTTGTTGTGGATGAATCTTCCTGGCTGAAGGCCTCAAAGATCTTCGGTATGAATTCAGGGCTCATACCGATTCCGGTGTCAGTAAAGGTAAACTGCAGTGTGGTTTTTCCCTCAAAACGGGCTGTTTCTCTGACCGTCATTGTCACGCTGCCGCCTTCCGGCGTAAATTTGACAGCATTCCCGAGAATATTGATCATGATCTGCCGCAGCTTGGTGTCGTCACCGACGTAGTAATCACAGACATGCCCTGCAATTTTGCATGTATAGTGAAGTCCTTTTTCCCTGCACTGTCCTTTGATGATCGTGTTCACCTGTGCCAGCGTCTTTGCAAAGGAGAATTCTTCTTTTTTAATAATCATGCGCCCTGACTCGATCCGGCTCATATCAAGTATGTCATTGATAATACCGAGCAGATGCTGCGCCGATGCGCCTGTTTTTTCAAGGTGTTTCCGCGTACTGTCCGAGATTTCCGGATCCGTCAGCGCGATGTTATTCAGACCGATAATTGCATTCATCGGTGTACGGATTTCATGACTCATGTTGGAAAGAAATGCTGTCTTTGCACGATTGGCTTCTTCCGCATTGACAAGCGCATCCCGCAGGGCGCGGTTCTGTTCCATGGATTTCCGGGTTTCAGAATCCACGTTTGAAAAACTCATGCCGACCGCATGTACGATGTTGTCATCCCGGTCCTCCGGATGACGGACGCCGGCAAAGCGGATCATAACATACAACTCACTGCCGTCTTTCTCGATCAGATAGCGATAGGAAATAACGCGTTCCTTCTGCAGACGGGCACGAATCGTCTCCGGTTTGACAAATTCCAGAAATTCCTCCCTGTATTCCGGCATGACAGACTGTTCAGCATACGCTGTGACGCCTGACAAGTATGGGAACTGCTGCCCGACACGGAAATCACCCGGATCGCCGGATTCCTGATAACAGATTCCATAATCTTTATCCAGTTCTACATAGTAAACACTGTAGTATTCTGACGCAAGCGCCGTAATCATCTTTTCCGCCGTCTCAATCGTCTCGCTTGCATCTTCCTCCAGCTTCCTGCGCTGATAAATATAACGCACGACATAAACGGTAAATACGCAGACAAACAATGCCGTCAGGATAGCAAGCAGCGCCGCCCCGTTGCGGTTCGCATTACTGATCATCGTGCGATATACTTCCGCCGGAAAAGATGCCACAATATAGAATTGTGCCAAATCTCCCGTGTAAGCCGCATAGCCAACCGATTCTTCTCCGTTCTCACGAAAACGGAACGCGGCATTCTCCCCGCCTTTTAACGCAATTTTATCCACATCAATTGTACCGTCGCGTGATGCGTCCACAAAATTGGCGAAGCGGTCATTTCCTTTCGTATTGTAAATAACAGTACCCTCTCTGTCGCACAGAACAACATTACACGGATACTCAAAAATCGACATATCGAGCATATGATCGATATATTTCTCACCATAAAATCCCAGAACAAAACCAACGATTTCCTCATCGGCGTGAACCGGGGCGTAGAAACCGATCTGCCGCTCATTTGTTACCTTGGAGTCCAGAATATAGGTTATGCCGATCTCGCCGGCAACAGCCTTCTCAAAATAATCCCGCTCGGATACATTTGCCTGGATAACCGGATCACCGGTGGTATAATCTCTTCCGTGCAGATCAATATAACGAAGGTAATTGAACCCAAACCGCTCCTCATAAATACTGAGGATATCGCGCACCTCGTCCATTGCCGCCGCCGGGATATCTGCCTCATTGTCCTGATTCAGGACAGACGGATCAAACCCCCGGATGCGAAACTCCGTTTCCATCACGACGGCTGTTGACTCTATGTAATCGATATCTTCCTGCGCCATATTTTCAAGCGACGCCGCCCTGTTTCTTGCAATATCAGCGATGTAATTCTGATTTTGCCGGTCAATGCGCGCAACATTTGTTCGGTAGAACACAAAAAAGGCTACCGCGATGCCCGCTGCAACAATAATGGCAACTAATATATTCAGACGAAGATTATTTGAATGTTCGCTGCTCATAAAACACATCCGATCCGGATTTTTCCGTATATTCCTTTCTGAAAACATTCAGGTCTGTACACTGTGTATTTTTGTACCAAACGAAAAAGTCTTTTCAAACTTAATTATAACAATCCCGGTCGGCTTTGAACAGAGTATTTACCTGCAGAGCGAATGCTTTTAACCAATCTGTGCAGCCTGACTTTGAAAGCCGGCAGCATAGCATCCGGCGAATTTCCGACTTAATACTGACTTAATAGAATTCTATGTTTGACAATCTTCTGAAGCTGTGGTATGTTTATATAGCTGTCGAAACAATAACGGCATCGTTACATCTGCGTATTGGCAGCAAATGCATATAGGGGCTTGGTCAAATGGTATGACAGGAGTCTCCAAAACTCTTAGCGGGAGTTCG
>CAZRNI010000269.1:0-739 GCA_964601425.1 uncultured Eubacterium sp.
ATCTTGCAGACAGCAAGCTCAGCAGCGTGACGAAGTTCTTCCTCCGGAATGCCGATTGCATCAGGCATATTGCCGCCGTAGGTGTTAACGATCTTTACGAATTCCTGCGGTACGGAAGAAGATCCGTGCAGAACGATCGGGAATCCCGGCAGTCTCTTGATGCACTCTTCAAGAACGTCGAAACGAAGTGGCGGCGGAACATGGATACCGTCAGCATTGCGTGTGCACTGTGCCGGTGTGAACTTGTATGCACCATGAGATGTTCCGATAGCGATTGCGAGGGAATCGCAGCCTGTTCTGTCAACGAATTCCTCAACTTCTTCCGGATGAGTATAGCTTTCTTTTCCAGCCTCAACAACAACCTCATCCTCAACACCTGCAAGTGTGCCGAGCTCAGCCTCAACAACTACGCCATGATCATGAGCATATTCAACAACCTGCTTTGTAAGAGCGATATTGTCCTCAAAAGATTTGGAGGAAGCATCGATCATAACAGATGTGAATCCGCCATCGATACAGGATTTGCAAAGTTCGAAGCTGTCGCCGTGGTCAAGATGCAGAGCGATCGGAATCTGCGGATTCTCTTCAACAGCTGCCTCAACCATCTTTACAAGATGTTTATGGTTTGCGTATGCACGCGCACCCTTGGAAACCTGAAGGATAACCGGGCTGTTCAGCTCGCCGGCTGCCTCTGTAATACCCTGAACGATCTCCATGTTGTTTACGTTGAACGCGCCAA
>CAZRNI010000269.1:749-3648 GCA_964601425.1 uncultured Eubacterium sp.
CGAGATCGTTATCTTTCTTAAACATTTCAGTTGTTGTTACTAATGCCATATCTCTCTCCTTTCAAACTATGTAACCGGTCCGGAAAAGTCAGTATATCGTGATTTTTCCGAACTCTTACTTAATAAATAATAGGGCAATTCATGACGTGTGTCAAGGTGAAAACGCACGGAAAAGCCCTCCGGATCACATGATCCGGAGGGCTCATTATTGATTCAATCAATCATCAGACAAGCTCAAGAATAACTTCCATTGCACCATCGCCTTTACGCGGGCCGATCTTGATGATTCTTGTATAACCACCGTTGCGGCGCTCGTATTTCGGAGCAACTTCGTCAAACATCTTTGCCACCATATCAATCTTCTTTGTGTTTTTCTTACGTCCCTTTGCAGCTGCCGGGATTTCAGTTACATCGTAGAAGACCTTCATCATCTGACGGCGTGCGTGCAGTCTGGACGGCTGATCTTTCTTGATCTCTTTCGTGACCTCATCATAAACTGTCACTTTTTTGCCGTTCTGAACTTCTTTGACGCGCTTTCCGTCAGCGTCTTTACGCGGAACCTTAGCGGTTACGGAAACGGTATCGAAGTTGTCTTTCTCACGTACTGCAAGAGCGATCAGACCCTCTGCTACCTTACGTACTTCTTTTGCACGCATCTCTGTGGTACGGATCTTGCCGTGATACAGCAGATTTGTAACCTGATTTCTGATCATTGCTTTTCTCTGCGCAGATGTTCTGCCCAGTTTTCTATATTTTCCCATTGAAACATTCCTCCAATCGTGTGACAAAGCACCATGCTTGTTCGGGCTTACTGATGCTCTGCTGTTTCATTACACCTGCTGCTGCATTTTCATACAGCTTTTGGTTACTGATCCTCACCCGGTCTCAGCGAAAGTCACAGTTCAGTCAGCTTCGCAAGCACTTCTTCAAGCGATTTGCGTCCGAGATTACGAACTTTCATCATGTCTTCTGATGTCTTATTACAGAGCTCTTCGACGGTATTGATGCCGGCCCGTTTCAGACAGTTATATGAGCGGACGGAAAGCTCAAGCTCATCGATATTCATCTCAAGTGCTTTTTCCTTTTCGTCATTCTGCTGTTCAATCATAACCTCTGCTGTCTTGGCATTTTCAGAGAGATCGATAAACAGACGCAGATGCTCACTTAAAACCTTTGCCGCAAGGCTGACCGCCTCATCAGGCGCAAGTGTTCCGTTTGTAAATACATCGAGTGTGAGCTTATCATAGTCGGTAACCTGCCCGACACGAGTATTCTCCACTGTCATATTGACACGCTCAACAGGTGTATAAATCGCATCAACTGCAATAACACCGATTGCCATGTCCTCTGTCTTATTGCGTTCAGAGCTGACATAACCGCGGCCTTTTGTGATCGTCAGTTCCATGTAGAGCTTGCAGTCTGCTCCGCCGTTCAGCGTCGCAATAACATGCTCCGGATTTACGATCTCAATGTCCTGGTCCACCTGAATATCTGCACCAGTGACAACACCCTCTCCTTCATACTCGATGTATGCAATCTTGGGCTCATCGCTGTCACTGTTGTTGCGGATCGCCAGACCCTTCAGATTCATAACAATTTCCGTTACATCCTCTTTGATGCCCGGAAGCGAGCTGAATTCGTGAAGGACACCTTCGATCTTAACCTGACTGATCGCAGCGCCCGGAAGCGAGGAAAGCATGATTCTTCTCAGTGAATTGCCAAGCGTCATGCCGTATCCGCGCTCAAGCGGTTCTACAACAAATCTGCCGAACTTGCGGTCATCAGAAAGTTCTGTGATCTCAATCTTTGGTTTGTTAAAATCAAACACGTAAGCCCCTCCTTACAGGTATGGCCATCGATAAGCGTCAGGCTATAATCAAGTCAACGAATTACTTGGAATACAGCTCGACGATAAGCATCTCATCTACCGGTACATCGATCAGGTCACGGGTCGGAACCTCATTGATCGTTCCCTTAAGATTTTCGGAATCTACATCCATCCAGGACGGAACGGTACGTCCGGCTGTTACTTCCTGGACGTCTTTCATCCGCTGTGTGGTCTTTTTGCTCTCCTTGATTTCAATCACATCACCGGCCTTGGTCAGGTAAGACGGAATGTTTACGCACTTGCCGTTTACAAGAACAAACTTATGATCAACGATCTGACGCGCTTCTCTTCTGGTGCGTGCAAATCCCATACGGAAAACTACACTGTCCAGACGGAGCTCAAGCATAGCCATGAGGTTTTCACCTGTCTGGCCTTTCATGCGGTCTGCCTTTTTATAGTAGTTGCGGAACGGTTTCTCAAGAACACCGTAGATGAATTTTGCTTTCTGTTTTTCTCTTAACTGAAGACCATAATCAGAAACCTTACGGCCGCTTCTTTTCAGTTTACGTCTGGATTTCTTATCAACACCCAGATAAACCGGATCCAGGCCGAGGGATCTGCAGCGCTTCAGTACCGGAACTCTATTTACTGCCATTTAATATGACCTCCTGATTCATTTCGAAATACACTGTTTTCAGCGGCTGCATACCAATCTGCAGCCGGAAAAAAGAATATCAGACTCTTCTGCGCTTCGGCGGACGGCAACCGTTGTGCGGTACCGGCGTTACATCGCAGATACTGGTTACTTCAAGACCTGCTGCAGACAATGCACGGATTGCTGCCTCACGTCCTGAACCAGGTCCTTTTACAAATACATCAACTGATTTTAATCCATGAATAAGCGCTGCCTTTGTAGCAGTTTCTGCAGCCATCTGAGCTGCATATGGAGTAGATTTCCTTGAACCTTTGAAGCCAAGTCCACCGGCACTTGCCCATGAGAGCGCGTTTCCTTCTGTATCTGTCAGAGTGACAATTGTATTGTTGAAGGATTCCTGAATGTGATCCTTTAAA
>CAZRNI010000270.1:0-3636 GCA_964601425.1 uncultured Eubacterium sp.
AAATACTTCACCGGTACTTCCTTTGTCAGCCAGACATGATTTGCCGACTCATAGAACCGGTATCCGTCCTGTGACATTTGTTTACAGTCGATCTCATAAATGACCGGTCTGCCGTGCCGGCTTCCCACTTTCTTTGCTGTTTCCACATCATCAAATATATAAGTTCAACATTGCCTCCAGACGATTTACAAATTCTCCGACTTTCTCAAACTCATCTTTTCGAACGTCTCTGCCAATTTCCAGTATGATTAAGGAAAGATCAATGTTATTGAGGCTGATATACTCCTTTATCGTTTTTATACTCTCAACTCCACCCTTAGCAAGACCAATTCCAAAACCAAAGCCTCCCCGTACGACAGTTTTGGTTCCGTTCACTTCTCCATGATAACTTCGAATTGATCCCTTGCGGATCGTATACCGCATATTATTATACACATCAACCAAAACAAGAAGATCTGAATTCTGTATCGGCATGGCCAGTATATGCGTATTGCGCGTCTTCAGTTCGATTGAACCATTCATACTGGGTACAAGCCCGTTCTTTTTAAACCAATCCGCCAACCCTGCTTCCACTGATTTTTCAATTTCAGTTTTTCTTTCATATTCTTTTTTATATTTCTGATATAAAAGAAATCCTCCGCCTCCAATAATCAGCAGATCAACGAGCACTCCAAGAGGTGTAATCAGCGGTGCTAATAAAATCACTTCCTTTCCTCCTTAATCCTGCGAATCATGATTTCAGCCTTATCATTTCCAATCTCATTTGCATAATAAAATGCTTTATATGCAGACACATAACTCTGGTTAAATCCAACCGTTTCTCCTGTTGGCAGCTGCAGTTCTCCTTCATAAAATGCCGTCCCGATTTTCATCAACAGATCAATTGTTTCAGGCTCTGCAGGTGCCTCCAATGCATATGAGACCGCTTCATCAAATAAGTACTGCGCAATATCTCTGCGTGTTTGCTGATCAAAGTCTCCTTCCATGATATCATCCCTGTAGATTCCTTCTCCAAGTGCCACGCACGTCTTCAGCATACTTTTCCCCGCATCTTCCCGGAGCATTCCTTTATGATATTCATCATAAAACTGTGTAAGTGTCACAAAGCCATTTTGCACATTCTGATCAATCCCATTTCTGCCATCCATCTGTGAGAACCCCACAACAGAATAATCTCCGCGATATCCAGCGAAAACTCCCAAAAACAGAACGCTCGGTATATAATCTTCTTTATGATATTTTTTACATAGCGCTATTTTCTGATCGAGAATATCCGTTACGATAAGACGGCGTTCTTCTTCCGAAAGCAATAATACTCCATTTCTTTCTTCTTCATCCAATCCGTCCAGAACAGACTGCAGGGACTGCTCTCTGAGATCCTCAATATCGGACAGCATATTGAACCGGATTACAGGCGGCTCGAAGTCTTCATCAGCAAAATCAAATCCGTAAGACCTGACCAGATGATCCAGTAACTCTGTTTCCCTTTCTTTCAGCGTCTTTATATTTCTGATATCTTTCCGGGAACGACTCACCAGATCACCCAGCAAAATGATGTTCTCTTTCTGCAGACAATGGAACACATGTGTGCTGATCTTGTTTTCTTCCAGCAAGTCATCGATCGAGATCAACCGAATCGTTTCTGTTTTTTGATGTTGCAGTTCTGAACGATCCATCCTGCAATATAATTTCCATGTCAGACGGCATTCTTTTTCCAATTCTGACTCTGCCTCGCATGTGATTCCGAGCCAGGCGGCACACGCATCCAAAGAATACATCTGTCGCTCCTTTATATGGATGCCGGCCATTTTCCGAACATCGATCACATGATTGGAAAATGATCTGCCAAGTAAGACGCCATAGGCCTCTTCCAGCAGCTGCAATTTCATTCCGCTTATTCCATAGGAAATGATCGGCAGATATCCAACCATCTCTTCAAACGCATCGAACATCTGCCGCTGTTCTTCTCTGCCTGCACTTTCATCCAGCTCACGATAATATATGCCGCGTTCTTCTCCGTTGATGATTTTCAGTGCACAGATCCCGGTGATTGTCTTGCCTTCCGACACCAGCGCAACTACAGCATAAGAGCTCTGATACCCCTGGCGCGGAATGGCTGCCGGATCCTCTGGTCCCGCGAACTCACGCATGTACAGATCAATCATAAACTTGTACGGAGCACTTGAATCTTTGTCGCGCATCCGCTCCGGTTTCTCCCTGACCACGCCGTAAAACATTTTGCCTGCATCCAGCAGCGCGCTGATAACTGCATTCTGATGCCGCGGGATATAACCCAGTTTTCTTCCTTGTTCGTCAATTACAATAACTGCTTTTTCATCAAAACGGTTGTCCGCCTCATGCAGCAGGGTCACACGACTGCCAACCGCCAATTCTTTGATCAAATCTTCTGCATCACCCAGATATCTTGTCCCGACAATGGACTGTTCTGTCAGGAAAATATCTTTTGTCATTGAACCGGACAGTCCCGTCCCGTCATGGAGCAATGCAGTGATTCCGGCTGTATTTGACAGGGAAATCTCATTCATTGATTTGTCTCCCTCCCTATGCTGCCCGCCTAATGATTCAGCTTCTCTCTTAGTTGTTCGATTGTCTCAGCAAGCGAATCATTTGCTTCTCTGATCTCCTGCAGCTGTCTTTGCAGCGCTGCTTTTTTCTCTCCCAGAAGTTCTTCATTTTCCAGCAGTTCCCGCATCGTATACGGGAATTCGCTCCGGATTGAAGTGATTTCTCTCTGCAGTTCACGGATCAGTTTTTTCAGGTTTTCGATAATCTCCTTCATCTTTTCGATGTCTTCCGGCGTATCGGCAAAGGTTTCCTCCGGCGCATCCATGCCTTCCAGCTCCTGCCAGATCCGCTCAAGTGTCTCCAGATCACCCCGCTCATAAGCGGTTTGCGCCTGCTGAAACAGATCTTTTTCATGCTCCGACAGATCCGGCCGGACATCCGGATGCAGCCGCTTTACAATTTTCCGGTAAAGGCGCTTGATCCGCTGTGCGATGCTGAGATTCTCTTCTCCGTCTTCGCCGCCGTTTTTGCTTCCGTTCCCTTCTTCTCCGTCTGATGTTCCTGTCCCGGACGTTTCTCCGGTGCCGGAGGAACCGCCGGTTCCTGTATCCTCTCCTGTGCCGGAACCTTCAGAAGAGCCGTTAGTACCTGCATCCTCCCCTGTGCCGGAGCTTTCAGCAGATCCTCCGTCAGTATTCCCGGCACCGTCTCCTGAAGCCGAACCGGTTCCCGCAGAAGCCCCTTGCTCTGAAGACGCTCCGGATCCGAAAGTCGAACCGGTATCCTCCCCGGAACCTTCATATCCATAAGAGGACCAGTTCGTATTATTCTGCCAGCGGTTCCTGAATTCCTCCGCTTCTTTTGCCCGCCGCTTCAGTTCTTCTTCGTATTCCTTCTTTTCTTCTTCCGCCTGCTGTGCCGCTTTCTGATAAGACATCTGTTCCTGCCGGTTCAGCTGTGCGCGAAGCAGTTCGAGGATTCGTTTCTTCTCCTGCAGATATAATTGTGCCGCCAGGATTTCCCGCTCAATACTGCCGATCTCTTCCTCATAAATAGCCCGCAGGGAAGGGCAGATGCGATACACCAGATCATCCCGCAGTGCGGTCAGGC
>CAZRNI010000271.1:0-3587 GCA_964601425.1 uncultured Eubacterium sp.
ATTTCAGTGTCCTACTTGGGGGTAGCATATCATCTCTGAGATCAGCTCTTCGTGATAGTTGTTCTGTTTTTTCATTTAAGACATCAGATTGCTCTGCGTCTTTTCCACAGCAGCAATGCTGCTCCGGCGATCAGGAGCATTCCGAGGATTGTGAAGATTCGGGTGCCGGGGCCGCCGGTATGTGGGAGGGCTGCGCCGGGGGTGTTGTTGATTGTCAGCGCCAGCAGGCTTGTTTCGACTCCGGTTGCTTCGATAACACCACTTTCAAGCGGATCTGGATCCGTCTTAACCTTAGTTATCTTTCTGTCTGCAATTATAAATTCAATATAACGGAATTTACAAATATATCCATCGGGAATATATACTTCATAAAGCCGGTAAGTACCATCCGGCAGGCGGAATGTCTGAATCTCTCCCGTGGATTCGAATGCACTGCTGTAGACTACTTCTTCTCCCGCTATAACTTTTGTAATGTCTCCGATTCCTGCCACGCCTGTTACATCTGATTCTGTTTTTTCGCCGCTTTCTCCGCTCTCATCACTTCCAACTTTTTTCAAGCTGAAAACAGCGCCCGGGAGGCCATTTCCTTCGCCATCCAGCTTTTGGATTGAGATATCTGCGACCTGACATTTGTTAGTATAAGTAACATGATTGTCTCGATTCGAGATAATCGTCCCGTTAATGATTGTTCCTTCCTTGGTCGGAGTGGGGGTATCTGCTGTTGGTTCCTCCACTTCATCTCCATCCTTAATCTCCCAATCGATCTTTACAAACTCATACCCCGCCTTATCTGCTTCCACAATCCTATAAGTCGATCCCTCCGGGATATTTGCAATGTTCAGTACTTCAGCCTGCGAAATCGTCATAGTGGCCGTTGCCGTCTTGTGATCCTCTGAGGCCGTAGTCTGGTTGCCATAAAGTTGAATTGTTACTTTCTTTCCCGATTTATCAGTATATGTAACCGTCGTGGGACCTACGATATCCGGATTAAAATTTCCGCTGCAAGTGGCATCATACACGTCGTTTTCACCATCTTCATCCAGATCAAATTCCGTCTCTAATCTCAGGTGCCCTGTTGTGGTCGGATCAGCCTGGTAATAGTTGAAATTCTCATCGTGATAGAACAGGCCGTTGATGCCGTACCAAGGGATATCTGCACCACTGAAACGTCCTTTGCTGTCTGTCAGCGTGATTACAAACTCAAATTTCGTATCATCCGCAGACAATGGTGTCTCCCCATCCTGATCTACTACCACTTTATTCAAATGCAGATAGCCTCTCAGATTATTTTCAACCTTTAATGAGGATGTACCATCTTCATCGACTGAAATAGGCTCCATTTTGGTGATGTCCGTGATCTTGCCTTGCGCATCTTTTGTGACATTGACGCTCATCAGAACACCGTCCACAAGCATTGGATGATAGATCGGAGATTCGAAATCAAATTCATATCTCGGATTCAGTTCCTTGATCGAGTAATCATGTCCGACTTCCAAAATATAGTACGTCTTTCCACCGTATTGAGCTGATCGATAACTTTCTTTGTCCAGCCCCAATGCATCCATTCGTTCCGTACTGAGTGCCAGTCCGGTGGCTATGGAAAATTCCTTCACCCAACGTGTTCCTACGGAATATGTATGACCGTTATACTCCACGTTCCCAATCACGCTATTCGGATCCCAGACGTAGTCTCCCTGTCCACCGGCAGCTGTAGGATCCCAACCCAGAGTAACATTAGTGTATTTATTTGCTATATCATCTTCATCTGTCTCAGGATTGTCATCACGCAGAATATCAAACTCCACTGTATAAGGTTCATCTCCGCCGTACAGGAGCTGAGCAAGAATCGCAGGGTTTCGGTCAACATTCCATATCTTCTCCAATTGTGACTTGGAGGCTGTTAATGGCATAGGATCTGGCGTTTGCAGATCCTGATAATATGGACCGTTGACGGTTGTTTCTATATTATCTCCATCAGCGATTGTTTCGACAACCGAATAATGGATCTTCTGATCTGTATTTGTTAAAACTGCAAATATCCCATCTGATTTTTTGACGATTGATGGATATCTCTCAACTCCGCCTTTTTCATACCCTTTTGTTGATCTCAGATCCTCATATTTAGGATTAATAGTACTATCATCGATCCATTCATATCCTGTCAATCCATTATTCAGTCCGGCAACATAATCATACGCATCCTGATCCGGCCAGACAATAAAGCTGACGCTGTATGTACAATTATTCATCAAAATTCCGACAGATGATAGATCCCACACAAGTTCTCCTGTTTCGTCATCCACATCCGCCAACGCCATTTTATAGACTTTGCCCTCTGCAGTTGTCACAGAATACACTGTTTTATCCCCGACTGTGGTCGCAGTAGCTGTATAATCTTTCATTATTGATTCTGGTACATTGAAGGTCACTGAAGGACTGTTCAAATCACCAGTGGCAGTTACCGTATACAACACCTTTCCTGTACTGTCCTTCACCTCGTAGACATAACCATTCGTTTTTCCTTGTACGACTGTTGTAGTCATAGCGTCAGTAGTCAGAGTATCTGTAATGCTGACATTGCCGTGTCCGATTGAGTCCTCAACGGTATGGAAAATATTATTGAGTGCATTCACAACATCATCCGGCGTCTTGGCATCAGCAAAGTAGTTTTTTACAGCTTCTGTTGAAGTACTGTTGTTTTGTTCACCATTCCCATACGCATAATTTGTCAAATATATTGAATACTTCTCATCTTCCGTTGTTCTGTAGGTGAAAATATTGTAAAACTTAATATCATTATCTACGAGCCACTTCGCTTCATCCTTAGCTTCATTGTAAGCAAAAAGATTGCCGTTTTCGCCGGTATATGGTGCCGAGTTGGCCTCATTACCTTCAACCGCAGTCGGCTCCCCGTCAGTAAGGAATACAACATAATAATCCTCATCGTCTCCATCATGTTCCTTTTTTGCACTAATTACTTCTTTCGCATACTGAAAAGCCTCTTCCCAGTTGGTGCCACTCGTAAAACGGTTGCTTGAAACTGCTCCATTCAGGCCACTAGAATCTCTTCCTTTTGTCCATCCTTCTTCAGTCTCATCATGCCACGGTTTTTTGTCAAAACGCCAGTCTCCAAAACTAATCACCGATAATTCGACAATATCTTCATTCGCACCACTGGCATCATTTTTATCCAGAAGTTGAGAAATCAGATTACTCAAGGCATTCTGTTCAGCTACCATTCTGGTTGTTTTACTTTGGACATAAATAGGGTCCGTATTCGAATACCTGACATTTCTGTTCGAGGATGCATCCCAATACGTAAACCAGAAACTATTGATATTTGACCAGCTTATGTCGACATTTTGTTCCTGCCAGTAACCACCATTCCAAGTCGGCACCCAAACATTATCTACGGCATTTAACGGAACATAATTTCCATTCACCAGCCCATAAAATTGATAACCATTTGCAGGATTGATATCGCCTCTGAAAGTGGCCGATTCTCTCGTTCCATAATACCAAAAGGCCTGTTCATCATTTATTTGTCGGATGAGTCATCAGCGGCGGCACCGCTTTTTGCCCACGCG
>CAZRNI010000272.1:0-3580 GCA_964601425.1 uncultured Eubacterium sp.
GACAAGAAGTAGGGGAATCGATCACTCTTAAGATGATCTAGGCTGTTACATTTCACATTCCAACGCCGACACGCTTGCGCTCGCTCCGATTCGCAGCGGTACTAAGCTGCACAAGACGGTATCTTGTACAGCAAGTACCGGCGATCTCCGAACGGTCTGCTTGTGGAATTGTGAACTGTAACATCCGCTGAGGATTTAGACGATATTTCAAAAAACGGCCAGAAGAAAGGTTGAAATAATGAGAGTATTCGTAACAGGCGTCGCGGGACAGCTGGGTCATGATGTGATGAATGAGCTGGCGAAGCGCGGCTATGAGGGAATTGGATCGGATATCGCGGAGCAGTACAGCGGCGTTCAGGATGGAAGTGCGGTGACGGCGATGCCGTATGTGCAGCTGGATATTACGGATGCGGAGGCGGTGCGTGCTGCGCTGACAGAGATTAAGCCGGATGTTGTAGTACACTGTGCGGCCTGGACTGCCGTGGATCTGGCAGAGGATGACGATAAGGTTGAGAAGGTCCGTGCGATCAATGCAGGCGGAACGCGCAATATTGCTGCGGTCTGTAAAGAGCTGGACTGCAAGATGGTTTATATCAGTACAGACTATGTATTTGACGGACAGGGCGGGAAGCCGTGGGAGCCGGACTGCCGCGATTATAAGCCGCTGAATGTATACGGACAGACAAAACTGGAAGGCGAGCTGGCGGTCTCAGAACTTGTTGAGAAGTTTTTTATCATCCGGATTGCCTGGGTATTTGGCCTGAATGGCAAGAATTTCATTAAGACAATGCTGAATGTCGGGAAATCACATGATACGGTCCGCGTCGTCAACGACCAGATCGGAACGCCGACTTACACATATGATCTGGCAAGGCTGCTGGTTGATATGATTGAAACGGACAAGTACGGTTATTACCATGCGACGAATGAGGGCGGTTATATTTCCTGGTATGATTTCACCTGTGAGATTTACCGGCAGGCCGGCATGGCCACACAGGTTGTTCCAGTTACAACGGAAGAATACGGTCTGTCAAAAGCAGCCCGTCCGTTTAACAGCCGTCTGGATAAATCGAAACTCAAAGAGAATGGATTTACCCCGCTTCCGGACTGGAAGGATGCACTGCACCGCTATCTGGTTGAGGTTGGGGAGATTGAAGCATAAGCATTTGACCATTAAAACGCAATAATAAACGTTAAATCAGATGCTGTAACAGAAGGAGCAGATTACAGAGCATGAAGATATCGGTCGCTATGGCCGCCTACAACGGAGCGCCATTTATAGAAGAACAGCTGGACTCGATCCGTTTGCAGAAGCTGCCTGCGGATGAGGTCATTGTTGTGGACGACCGCTCGCCGGACAATACGCTGGAGGTGTTGAAAAACTACCGCCATAAATATCCGGATTTTCCGCTTCAGATCTTTCAGAATGAAAAAAATCTGGGATATCGGAAAAATTTCAGGGAAGCAGTCAGTCATTGCACCGGCGATTATGTATTTTTGTGTGATCAGGATGACGCCTGGCTTCCGGAAAAGACAGAAGTAATGTGCGGCATGCTGCAGCGGGATCCCGCGATTCTGGTGCTGGCTTCGTCTTTTTCATTGATGGATGGCGAAGGAAACAGCTTCGGGATCAAAAAGCGGCACGGCTGGTCAAATCAGAATCTTTATAACCGGGTAGTAGAGCCTGATGCACTGGTGCGCGTTAAGACAGAACATCTGCTGATTCACAATTTCTGCCAGGGATGCGCCGAGGTTATGCGAAAAGAAATCGCGGATCGGTTCTTAGAGACTTTTACAGCGGAGTTGCCGCATGACTGGTCCATAAATCTGATCGCATCGGAAAAGAGCGGATTGTACTTTTACAATCATCCGCTGTTTCGCTACCGGATTCACGGCGGCAATGCGCTTGGACTGGTCCCGCAGGTTCCGCTGAAGGAAAAGTTTTCCGTGCAGTACCGGACGGTCGACGCGCGGCAGAACCGCGCAGTCATGCGCGAACTGAAGCGAATCAATCCGGATATTTGTGAGACCAATCCGGAAGTCCGCAAAGAAGAAGCATTTATGGAGAAGTATGTGAATGCAGTAACACATCACAATTTTCTTTATATATTCTTCCTTGGTGCGAATCCGCGCTATCAGCAGATTAAGTCGAGGAAGGCCTGGGTTGTGGATGTGATCTGCACGTTGTTGCATTTATAGATATTTGGGTTTGTCGGTGAATTAGTGAGTCAATGGGGATAAGGAGTAAAAAATGGGAAAAATAAAAGTAGAACATAACTGCGGCGGCATTGAAGGCCTGCATATCATCGAGCCGACAGTATTTGGCGACCAGCGCGGTTATTTTATGGAAACGTATAATTACAACGATTTTGCGGCTGAGGGGATTGACTGCCAGTTTGTGCAGGACAATCAGTCGGCATCCAAAAAGGGTGTTCTGCGCGGCCTGCATTTTCAGATCAATTTCCCGCAGGATAAGCTGGTGCGCGTGATTAAGGGCGAAGTGTTTGATGTGGCCGTTGATCTGCGCGACGGCAGTGATACGTATGGAAAATGGTTCGGCGTGCGTCTCTCGGAAGAGAATAAGAAGCAGTTCTTCATTCCGAAAAACTTTGCGCACGGCTTCCTGGTCCTTTCTGATTATGCGGAGTTCTGCTATAAGGTAACAGATTTTTATCATCCGAATGACGAGGGCGGTCTGATGTGGAATGACCCGGAGATCGGTGTGGACTGGCCGATGCCGGAAGGAATGACTGCAGAAGATCTGATCCTTTCGGACAAAGATCAGGTAAACGACAGCTATGATGCGTTTCTGCGCAAGAAAGGGCAGAGATGACCATTCAACAATCCATCACAGACACGCTTCCGCTCGCTCGAACTCGCAGCAGTACTAAGCTTCGCAAAGCGCAGCAAGTACCGGCGGTTCTCGGACGGTCTGCTTATGGAATGATTGAATGTTCATAGAGGAGATAAAGGAAAGAATGACGATTCCACAGGAAGTGCTGGGGAGCCGGCGGATGATCGGCTCGCTGGCACGCAATGATTTTAAGAGAAAATTTGCCGGATCGTATCTGGGCATTGTCTGGGCATTCGTACAGCCGGTTGTCACGGTATTCGTGTACTGGTTTGTATTTGAGAAGGCTCTGCATGCCGGTACGCAGGGTACGAAAGCGGGAATTACGGTGCCTTATGTCCTCTGGCTGATTGCCGGGCTGGTGCCGTGGTTCTATTTTTCGGATGCAGTAAATGCAGGGACAAGGGCGCTGCTCGACTACAGTTACCTGGTCAAAAAGGTAGTCTTTAAGATCAGTGCGCTGCCGGTGGTCAAGGTAATTTCCAGCCTGTTTGTGCACTTGTTCTTTATTGCGTTTACGCTGGTCATGTATGCGGTTTACCGTTTCAGACCGACGCTGTATATGCTTCAGATCCTGTACTATTCCATTGCAATGATTTTGATCGTGACAGCGATCGTATACTGGACCAGCTCCATTGTGATCTTTTTCCGCGACCTGCAGCAGATTGTCAACATTGTTCTGCAGATCGGCGTCTGGTTTACACCGATCATGTGGAATATTGACGCTAT
>CAZRNI010000273.1:0-3507 GCA_964601425.1 uncultured Eubacterium sp.
CCGGAGCGCGTCAGAGATCTTCATTGTCGCGGAGCGCAAATAGAAACAAACACCCAGACAAACCCCGATTTACTTACCCAGACAAAATCCGGAAAAGATCTCATTCACCAGATCTTCGCTGACATCAGCACCGATGATTCTGCCGAGCGCATCGCATGCTGCCATCAGGTCAATTGAAAAGAAATCCTCCGGCATCCCGCTTTTTATACTTTCCTGTACAAGAGACAGACTGTCTGCAGCTTCCTGTAATGCATGTGTATGACGTGCATTTGTGATATAAATCTCATCGTTCTGCGTTATTTCTCCGGAAAAGAACATATCACGAATACAGTTTTCCAGCTGTGTAAATCCTTCTCTCTGCTTTGCAGATATTTCAAGTATCGTGCAGTCTGTATATTTACAGATTTCATCTTTTGTTACAGCAGTGTGCAGATCGCTCTTATTCAGGAGAACAATCGCCTTTTTTCCCTGTATCATCTGAAAAATATCCCTGTCATTTTCATCAAGGAGTTCTGAGCTGTCCACTACATAGAGGATCAGATCCGCATCCTCTGCGTGAGAACGTGCGCGGGAAATACCGATTTGCTCAATTTTATCCTCTGATTTCCGGATTCCCGCCGTATCCAGCAGGCGAAGGGAAATACCGCCAAATGTTACCTGATCTTCCAGAACATCACGGGTCGTACCGGCTATATCTGTAACAATTGCAGTTTCTTCCCCTGTCAGCGCATTTAAAAGAGAAGATTTCCCTGCATTTGGCCGGCCGATAATCACTGTTTTGATACCATCCCGGATCATTTTTCCGGAATCTGCAGACCGGATCAACGTTTCGATCTGCAGCTTTTGTTCTGAAATAATTGTATCAAGTTCATTGATATGTTCTCCCATATCAATGTGCTCCGGATCATCGAGCGCTGCTTCGATAAATGCTGTTTCATGAAGCAGTTTTTTCCGGATTTCGCGTATTTTTCCGGACAGGGCACCTGAAAGATGCCTGACGGAAGACTGGAGCGCATATTGATTTTTGGCAGAAATAATATCCATGACTGCTTCTGCCTGTGAGAGATCGATTCGTCCGTTTACAAAGGCCCGCTTTGTAAATTCTCCCGGTTCCGCAGGCCGTACGCCTGTCTGCAGCACAGCATCCAGAACCTTTCGCGCAGAAAAAATACCTCCGTGACAGTCTATCTCTACAACATCCTCCCGCGTAAATGTATGCGGTGCTTTCATCAGCATGATCAGAACTTCATCAACCAGATCTGTCTTTTCCGGTTTCCCGTCAGAATTCTGCAAATTTCTGATCCATCCATAGTGAATGGTATTCGCAGCCTGCTCTATAAGCTTTTTTCCTGCAGGAGAAACAAAAATCTGATCTACTGCATTTACCGCATCCGGGCCGCTGACCCTGATTACTGCAATCCCTGCAGCCGAAGCAGCCGTTGAGATCGCTGCAATTGTATCTTCATATCGGCTCATTCTTAATCCTCCCGCATAAAACCTCATCCATGTCCAGCTTATTCGCATACGATTTTACAAAATCATGGAAATTCTTTCAACCATATTTTCGAGGAGACAGAGAACCGTCCCCTGTCTCCTTCGGCGAATTCGACCAACACAAAAGACGGATATATGTTTCCCGGCTCAGGTGAAATTCGCCGGGAAACATATATCCGTCTACAAAAACAAAATAAATAATAATTATCTCTCGTATCTGCCGGACCGCTCGGATTTCTCGAAGCGTGCCGGCGTTACAACAACATACCGGTATGGCTCATTTCCTTCGCTGTGGGTTTCGACAAAACGATTTCCCTGCAGGCAGGAGTGAATAATCCGTCTTTCGTATGGATTCATCGGCTCCAGAGATACAGCTTTTCTTGTTTTCTTAACCTTGCGCGCAATATTGGATGCAAGGTTTTCAAGCGTTTCTTTTCTGCGGCGTCTGTAATCTTCCGTATCCAGTTTGATCCGTACAAAATGCTTCTGATCGCGGTTTACAACCAGGCTTGTGAGATACTGCAGTGAATCCAGTGTCTGTCCGCGCTTGCCGATCAGAATACCCATATCTTTTCCGGCAAAATCGATATTCAGTGCATCTGCTTCCTTATCATAATCGATTGTAATATCGACCGGAAGTTCCATTGCCTTAAAGATGCTGTCCAGGAACTTTGAAGCAGAAGCTTTCATAGAAATAATATCTTCTTCAGATCGTTCCTGTACTTGTTCCTCAGCTTCTGCATCAGCAGCCGGCTCAATATTCTGATCTGCTTTCACAGCATCTGCAGTTTTCTTTTCCTCCGATGCCGGAAGTTCCGCTGCTGCTCCTTTGGAATCATCTGTCTCAGCTTCTTTCTTTTCTGCTGCCGGAGCAGAAGATACTGCTGTATTATCTTTTGAAATGGCATCTCTGACGGACTCTTTGAGAGCTTCTTCAGCCTTATTCATTTCTACTTCAGCCGGTTCTTCTTTTTTTCTGGCACGGATAACTGCCGGCTTTGCGCCGATACCTAAAAATCCGCTGCTTCCTTCACTGACAACCTGATAGTCGAGGCGGTCACTGGAAACTCCGAGATCAATGCAGGCTTTGGTAATTGCTTCTTCCTTTGTTTTTGCCTGAATTACAATATAATCCATCACAAAGACCTCCTGTTATTTCTTTTTATTTCCTTTGCGGCTGTTTTTTTCATCAAAGCGGGCTACCATATTGGCTCTGGCCGTTATACTGTCCGGCGGCGCATTTTTTGCAGCTTCTGAATATTCAATATTCTTTTTATCCAGATCTTTATATTTTGGATCTGCAATTTTCTTCACGTTTTTGTGCGCGCTGTTTGTAATCGTAGTCTGACCGGAGCCCTGACGTGTCACGCCCTGTTTCTCCGCTTTCTTTGCCTGTTTTTCTTTTGCTTTCTCAATCAGCTCATTTGCATCCATTTTAGCAATCCGCTGGTTGATGACAACCTGCTGTACGCTTCGGATAAGTGCACCGGCAATCCAGTAAATGCCGATACCCATAGAAAATGTTGCACACAAGAATGCGGAAAAGATCGGCATAGTCAGATTCATGGTGCGCATAGAACTATCCATCGCAGCATTGTCCCCGCTTGTGGAAGCCTGCGGCATCAGCTTATAGTTCAGCCACTGGGTAAACCATGCAAGAACCGGAACGAGAACTGCAATCAGAAGCAGAAGCCAGGAATGACTGGTAAAACTGCTGCGGATTACATCCCACGGTGACTGGGAAATATTAATTCCGAGGAAATTGCACGAGTACCGAGCGCGTGGCTCGAGTGGCACGGACACAATGACTTCTACAAGGCGGTAGTCAACGCTGCGACGGCATGGCTTTACGGCTGCGGCGCGGTCAACTGCACGCTCTTCGGCATCGGAGAGAGAACAGGCAACATCCCGCTTGAAGCTATGGTGTTCGAATATGCTCAGCTGAAGGGAACTCTTGACGGAATGGATACGACGGTCATCACCGACCTCACCAGATACTATGAGCAGAACATA
>CAZRNI010000274.1:0-3485 GCA_964601425.1 uncultured Eubacterium sp.
CATCGCGTGATACATCCGCAGCTGTTTCAGCGGCGGAAAACATGCCTGCTGATTCGATCTCACGATCTGATCTGCAGTGTCCTCAAATGCAGACAACTCAGCTTCTTGCAGCTGATACATACGAATCACTTTCGCAAGCTGCAGTCCATGTTCATACAGCCAGATAAATGTTTTATTTTTATTCCACTGATACCACGCCAGCACCCAGCCGGCCCAGTATGCCGGCGTCCGGTTCAGTGACAGCATTCTATCCGGCTGAGTATCCGGTTCCGCTCCGGATGTCTCCAGAATCACTTCCCGGTACAGTTCAGGGCCCGAAATACCAGCTGTATATTTCGGATTTCCCCGCCCGAACTCACGTCCCGTCACGGAATAGGCAAACCGCATAAATAATTGATCCGGCTCCTCAGCGCAGACATTTATGCCATAATCACAGAATTCTCCCAGCACCGACATCGCATCATCCAAGTACAATTCGCTGTAGGCGTTCATCATTATTCTTCCATCCTTCCCGCAGAAGATCAATCAGGTAGATGCCCCTGTCCCTGCTTCTCCGCATTTGCCGGAATGCTTCTCTGGCTTTCAGATCCCTGCCGCTCGCCCGTTGCTGCAATCTATGCCAGACAAAAAAGACTATCGTTATAACAATAGTCTTATTGTATCTTCCAAGTGACATAATTTCAAGGAAGGTCACATTTTCTATTTTTTCAGTCATACCGCTGCACAATTTCGCAGCAGATTCCGTTTGGATCTCTGGCATAGACCCATTTCCAGACCAGCACGCCGTCCCGGATACATTCCTTCACCTCTGAGTGAAATTTGATACCCTTCTCCTTCATTCTCCGGTACATCTCATCAATGTCGTCCACGTTAACCGCGATATGCGCAGATCCCGCGCGGGACGGATCCCCGTGAAACGGCGTTGTCTCCGGAACCAGATACTGCAGAAATTCGATCTCCAAGCCGCCCAGTTCCACCATCGCCACCTTTAATTTTCCGTAAGGATCTTCTGCAATATCCCCCATGCAGCAGCGTGCAAGATCCGGTGTCTCGTCAATCGTCTCCGTCAGTACCTTTCCGCCAAGGATTCCACAGTAAAAGTCCAGGGTTTTCTGCATGTCCATGACCGTAAAACTCATATGACCGATTCCAACTACTTTTGCCATATTTTCAGTCCTTCCATCTTTTTTTATAGAATCACTTTGCATCTGCAGCATAATGTCATACTTTAACCCACTGCGCATTCTTCTCAGAGCTAGCAAGGCATGCCTCAACAAACCGCAGGCTTTCAATTCCGCAGTTTACATCCGGATAATTTACTTCATATGGTTTTCCGACTTTTTTATTCAACAGTGCAGTCATATAATTTCTGTAAATGTTTGCAAACGCCTCGTAATATCCTTCTGAAACTCCCGCCGGAAGACGGAACATCTGACTGCCGCCGATCGAACTGAAGCTGGTTCCCATCCGGTAATGAACAGAACATCCGGAAAGCTCATTAAATACCACGATATCTGCAGTCTCTTCCGACCAGTACAGGCTGCCTTTATCACCGTAAACCGCAATGTTCAGATCGTTGCATTTTCCCATTGCAACATTTGAGCACCAGATGTGTCCTTTCGCGCCAGATTTATAACGGACTGTCGCAGTAAAGTTCGTATCCAGCACTCTGTTTTCCCCGATCACATTCAGATCCGCGGAGAGTTCCTCCATCTCCAGCCCGGTCACAGACGAGATCAGATTCTGGGCATGTACACCGATATCGCCGCAGCAGGTCGATCTGCCGGCCACTTCCGGATCCAGACGCCAGAGCATACTTCTCCCGAGCTGCTCATTCGGAATTGCAAAATTATCAGTCAGATACTCTGCCTTTACAAGCCGGATTTCTCCGATCTTCCCGTCTTCGATCATTTTTTTCATAAATGAAACGGCCGGATATGCAGAATAGGTATACGTCACACCGAACAGGAGATCCTTCTCTTCCGCCAGTCTCTTCAGTTCTTCTGCCTCATACAGATAATGTGTCAGCGGCTTATCGCAGACGACGTTGATTCCATTTTCAAGAAATACTTTTGCGCAGGCAAAATGTACGTTGTTCGGTGCTGCTATGATCACAAAGTCAATCGGATCCTCCCGTTTTGCTTCCTGCTCTGCCATTTCCTGATAGTTTTCGTAAATCCGTTCCTCTGCTACTCCCATCGTTCTTCCAAATTCCAGAGATTTCTCCCTGCTTCTGGAGAAGCATCCGGCAGCCAGTTCTCCCAGACCGTCAAACAGTGCACCTTTCAGATGCAGATCTGCGATAAAGGAACCTTTTCCGCCGCCGATCATCCCAAATTTCAGTTTTTTCATCCCGATTCCTCCAAAAACCATATAAAGTCCATACAGCGGGGTAAAAACAATCCCTGTGAATCTCATAACTGCATCTTTCACAGGGATCGTTCTCGCTTACTTCACTTATTATTTATTCTTGAAATTTTTCAACGCATCCAGATACATCGCAACGAAAACGATAATTCCCTGTGCAAACGGATACACATACTCGGATGCACCCATGATGGAAAGTCCGTTGTTGATGACATAGATCAGGAACACGCCAAGCAGGGCACCCGGCAGAAGATTGCCGCGGCCGCCGTTCAGACTGATTCCGCCGATGACAGCTGCCTCAATTGCATCAAATTCCATCTCTTTTCCGATATAGGAGTGCGCAATTCCCAGTCTGGAGATTACGACAAAACCGGCCAGTGCCGCGCAGGCGCCGGAAATGATAAATGTTGCAATCTTTACTTTATCAATCGGAATACCGACACGCTCGGAAGCCATCTCATTACAGCCGATTGCATAGCAGTATGTGCCGAAGCGGGTCCGCTTCAGGATCAGATGCAGCACGAGCATAACCAGCAGACAGATCACAACGGTGACATTCAGGCCGCCGAAAATTGTTTTCTTACCGAAATTACTGAAGGCTTCCGGAAGTTTGACCTGTGTGCCGCCAATCAACATCAGACCGAGACCCCTGTATCCGATTTGCAGTCCCAGTGTCAGGACCATCGCATTGAATTTCAGTTTTGCCACCAGAATGCCGTTGATCAGACCCACGATACATCCGGACAAAATCCCCAGCAGCAGCGTTACGCCGTCCGGCAGTCCGCTGTGAAATGACTGATACATGACGCCGACACAGAGCAGCGCAGTTGAACCGACTGACAGATCCATATTGCCGGAAATGATAACCGGTGTGACACCTGCCGTTGTCGCACACAGAAAAGCAGATGCCAGCAGGATTGCGAAAAAGTTCTGTACTGTCAGAAACGACCGGTTCAGGATACTGAATATCACAATGACAGCAATGCACAGAAGGTAAAAACCATTGGACAGCAGAAAATCTATTGTATTAATTTTTTTCGTCATCAGGCACTCACTCCTTCCAATGCGATGCGCATCAGGTTTGTCTGATTGATATCAGCACCTGTCTGCTCGGATAT
>CAZRNI010000275.1:0-3479 GCA_964601425.1 uncultured Eubacterium sp.
TTAAGAACGGCAACCTTGCTTGCACAGTCTTCCAGAATGGTCTTGCACAGGCTAAATGGGCAGCAGCTTCCGCATACGACGCTTGCGTAAACGGCACAGTTGAGACTAAGGGCGTTGACGTTCCGTTCGAGCTGGTTGATGCTACAAACATTGATGATTATCTCTAATTCCTGACTGAATCTGACAGTGAAACTGTCTGAACGTCATTGGATGAACTTCTGAAATGAAGTGATCTGAGACAATTGTTATAAGGTGAATGAAGGGGCCTGTCGCGGCAGTAAAGCCGCGGCGGGTTTCTTTTTGCGCTTTATTGCCAGAAATGCAGCACTTTGTTATAATCGATCTGTCATTGCAGATGAGTATCTTGCCGGATCAGGAGGGTGCCGGATGGAAGAGAGAAGCAGAACAGCGGTGCAGGTCATCGGGGATGAAAATGGCTGGGGCCTGCCTATGTATGATGGATATCTTGAGTTTCCGCGGCAGGATGAATCGGGTATTGCCGTATTGTATCAGGAGCATGCAGTCACTGTAATGCCGCATAAACATCTCTATCACGAGATGGCTTTGATTGTCCGGGGAAGAGGGACGCACTCCTATCAGGCAGAAGAAGCGGTACCGCTTCTGCCGGGAGATGTTCTTTTGATCGAACCGGGAGTTGAACACAGTTATTATGTGGAATCACAGATGACAATCGTAAACTGTCAGTTTTTCAGCCGGAAACTGAATATGGATTTTAACCGTATGCTGAAAAAGAGCACCCGGCCGCTGGAAACGATTTATGAAGAGTCTCATGTATTGCAGAGGTGGGATGAATTACGCCGCGAGACGGAGATTTTCTGGGAGAAAGAAAGCCGTTCGGGTGTGCACAGTGAAATCAGCGAGTCTTCGGTGCGCAGGCGTGGTATCATCGGACTAAGCATGGAAGAGCGTAAAGTAATGGAACAGATCTGTATGAGAATGATCGAAGAGCAAAAGCGGAAGGATCGTGACAGCGCGGCCATGAAGTCCATCCAGCTGCAGTATCTTCTTACCTGGCTTAAGCGGATCGTTCGCCGGCAAAATGAGGTGAGTGTTATACAGCGCGTCGATACAAGGCAGCAGAAGATTCAGAAGGTAATTACCTTTATCGAGGAACATCTGGCTGAGGATATGGAAGTGCGGGATCTGGCAGAACAGGTGTACTGGAGCGAAGGGTACTTCAGAAATGTTTTTAAGGAGATTACCGGATTTACACCGATTCAGTATATTAATCGAAAAAAAATAATGAAGTCGATTGACTACATTGAAAAGAGCAATATGAATGTACAGGAGGCAGCTGAAAAAGTCGGCATCTATGATCCTTCTTATTACAGCCGTCTCTTTAAGCAGCATATGGGCTATTCTCCGCGGGAAATCAGCAAAATCAGTTAAGACTGCAGCATTTAAAAGAATCAGGATGAGAGGAGCATTTTAGTTATGGAATCAGGAAGCATGTTTTTATTGATCGATATTGTCATAGCGGCATATGGGGCATATTTAATTTACGCAGCATTTAATCTCAAAAAAAATGGCGAGATCGGAGGCGCTGTATGGAGCAAGGATCTTCCTATGCGCAAATGTAAGGAAAAAGAAGGGTTCATGAAATTCATGTTTCCGCGCCTGCTGGTGAGTGGAATACTTATTCTCGTCAATGGCATTCTCGGTATCCTGGATGATAAGATGGGGCTTCCGCTGCCGCTTTCTCTGTTGCCGATGGCGATTATTCTTTTTGTAGTAGTCTGGTATATTCTCTATGCAAGAAAAGCACAGAAGCTGTATTTCTGATGGAACGGATGGCTAAGTAAACAAAAAATATGCTGCAATATTGTCGAAAATGACAATTGCGTACACGTGCACGCAAGTGATAAGATTTTTTCAGGCAATCCTGATCATTACGCCCGCCGATGGCTGTTCAAGCTGCCGGCGGGCTATTATAATACCGGAAAACAGTAAATGGATTTGTCAGAGATCGGTGAGACTGCAAGCGGTGAGAGGTACATAAATGGCAGTAACGATTAAAGAAATTGCGGATGCATGTGGTGTTTCGCGGGGAACTGTTGACCGCGCACTGCATAATCGCGGACGTGTGCAGCCGGAAGTGGCTGAACGTATCAGGAAAGTCGCTGGCGAACTGGGGTATACAATTAATGTGAGCGGCAGAGCGCTGGCGATGACAGGAAAGAACATTGCGATCGGTGTAGTTCTGCAGTTTGCGGAGACTCCATTTATGCAGAAAGTCCGGGAAGGTATCCGCGAGGCGGAAAATGAGATCAGTCAGTTCGGCTGCCATGTCGAATTATGCGAGATCGAAGGGATCGACATGAGCCGGACGATTCGGCAGATGGAATTACTGCGGGAAAAAAAGGTGCAGTCGATTGCTGTGGTCGCGGGTGAGGACCGGCGTCTGCGGGAAGAAATTAACAAATGCGCAGCTGATGGAATTGGCGTTATCACGCTAAATTCAGACCTGGCTGATTCGGCCCGCAAGTGTTTTGTGGGACAGGATGCCGAGCGAAGCGGCAGCGTCGCTGCGGGTATTATGGGAGACCTTCTGCGGGACAGTGGTAATATCGCTATTTTTTACGGTATTGAAGAGACCAGTCAGGGAGCCAGAACAAGGGGGTTCCGCAATGTAATTGCCCGGGATTATCCCGGGATCAGGATTACTTCTGTGTACAAGACAGAGAACAGTCCGAAAAAACTGGAAGAACTGCTGCGTGGACTATTGAGAAAAGAGAAAAAACCGGATGGTATTTATCTCTGCGCCGAAGGAGCATCAGAACTGGCGCGCTGTCTTCAGGAAAGCGGAGTCTCCTCGGAAGTCCGTGGGATTGTACATGATCTGGCCGGATGCAGTCCGGATGATGTTGCGGACCGCACGATAGACTATGTAATTGATGATGACGGCCACAGGCAGGGATATCTGGCGATCCGTCTGCTGTTCTGGTGGTTTTATCACCAGAAGGAGCCGCAGAATATATTCTACACAACTGACATCCGCGTGATCAGCAAATACAATATGCATAGAGAAGAGTTCGTGAAATTGCAATAAAAAACCGATTACATTTTATGTATTTTGCCAGTTGCGTGTGCGCGCACGCAATGATATAATAAGCCTATCTTAAAGGTTCACCCGAAAAATGGAAACAATTGGTATAAGGAATCATATAAGGAGGAAAATCATGTTACGTGTTGGTGTTATCGGATGCGGCGGAATGGGAAGAAGTCACATTGACAGAATTACAAATCGCACACAGGGCGCACAGGTCGTTGCTGTATCTGACGTCTTCGAAGAAGGCGCTAAGAAGGGCGCTGAGATCGCAGGCGAAGGCTGCAAGGTATATACAGACAGCAAACAGCTGATTAATGATCCGGACGTCGACGCGATCGTAATCGTTTCTCCGGGATTTGCTCACTGTGAGGATCTTCTTGAGGCAATCAAAGCCGGAAAACGCGTATTC
>CAZRNI010000276.1:0-3432 GCA_964601425.1 uncultured Eubacterium sp.
TGGAGTTTGTAGGACAGAAAAGAGACCCGTTGGCATTCTCTCTGATGGAAACCAGGCATATCTTTATACGTTCAGAGCCGGCGCACGTTCGGCGGAGATAACGGATTTCGGAGCCGCGCCGGTCTCGCTTGTCATATCCGGCAGGGATCCGGTGGATGTTGTCCTGGGACTGGACGACGCAGGTGCTTATGCGCGTGACGATGGCTATTTTGGCGCACTGATCGGCCGTTTTGCGACGCGGATTGAACAAGGTGCTTTCACATTAAACGGAAAGCAGTATCAGACCGGAAAGAATGAAGGTGAAAATAACCTTCACAGCGGACCGGATGGCTATCATCAGCGCCTGTGGACATTTGTCCCGGAAGAATCAGGTGCAGACCACCTGAAACTCAAACTGGAAAGCCCTGACGGCGATCAGGGCTTTCCCGGAAATGCTGAGATTTCAATTACATATCAGGTGACTGACGGCGGATCATTCCGTCTTCTGTATGAAGGGATCTGTGATCAGGATACACCGATGAATCTGACGAGCCACACATATTTTAATCTGAACGGACATGATGCCGGAGATGTGCTTGCACATCGTGTTAAGATTCCGGCATTGTATTATACGCCTGTGAAGGATGCCGGCTGCATACCGACCGGAGAAATCGCATCCGTACAGGGAACGGCTTTTGATTTTACAGAAGAGAAAGAAATCGGAGCCGAAATTGACGGAGACTGTGAACAGCTTCAGATGACCGGCGGCTATGATCATAATTATGTGATTACCATGTCGCGCAGCGGACTTCGCACGGCGCTGGAGGCGTATTCTGCGCGTACCGGACTGCACATGACAGTAGAGACGGATCTGCCGGGATTTCATTTTTACACCGGAAACAATCTGACCAGGCGGCCGGGAAAAGGCGGCTGTGTATATGACAGGAGAGGCGGATTCTGTGTCGAGACACAGTACTTCCCGAACAGTGTGAATGTTCCTGCATTCCCGTCGCCGGTCCTTCGCGCGGGAGAAAAATACCGGGCGGAGACCGTGTTTCGTTTTCGCCCGTCGTGAAAGCAAGATGCTGTCACATTAAGCCTTTCGTAAATAAACAATCATCAGCAAGAGCAAGGCTCATACAGGCAGCTTTCAGGTAACGGCGTTTGCGGATTCGGTTACAAGGGTATAAAAGCGGGCAGTTGTCCGGAAATCAACCGGAACAAAATGCCCGCTTTTTGTGTGTTTGAAAACGCCGTCAGCTCTCGCAGACAGAACAGTCAGCATTGAAAATGCAGCCTGTTTTTGCAGACGGTGCTGTCAGCATTGAAAATGCAGCCTGTTTTTGCAGACAGTACTGTCAGCATTGAGAAATACTGCCTGTTTTTGCAAACAGTGCTGTCAGCATTGAGAAATACTGCCTGTTTTTGCAGACGGTGCTGTCAAAATTGAAATACGATACCCGCAGCCGCAGAGATCACGATCAGAAGGATCGGACTCCACTTCAGTTTCCGGGCGGCGATAAAGATCAGAATGCCGAGTATGATTGCCTTCCAGATGAAGAAATCAGAAATGCTGCCCGACAGCTTATAAGCGTCAAAATTGACCAGCGCAACCTTTGCGACGTTGAGACCGGCAGCGGTAATCATCGCGATGGATGCGGCGCGCAGACCGTAAAAAGCACCGTCAACATATTTATTATCCCGGAATTTCTCCAGAAATTTTGCGATAATCAGAATAATGATTACGGATGGAGCGGCGAGTGCCAGCGAAGCCAGAATTCCACCCGGTACCCCGGCAGTCTTAAAGCCGGCATAGGTAGACATATTGATACCGATCGCACCGGGCGTCGACTCGGACACGGCAATCATGTCTGCAATATCAGCGTGGGTAAACCACCCTGTCCGGTCAGACATCTCGTAGAGAAACGGCAGAGTTGCGAGTCCCCCGCCGACAGAAAAGAGTCCTGTTTTCGCAAATGCAAGCATCAGCCGGAGTATAATCATTTCACAGAACCCTCCTTTTTTGTTTTGATTGTGGACATGGTGACACCTGCAATGCCGGCCAGAATGACCAGCACTGCCGCCGGAATCCGGAATGGAAGCAGCCCGGAAAAGCCATTAAGCAGAAAAATAACCAGATACAGAAGCAGTGTAAATGCATCAACGATCGATTTTTTCCAGAGTCGAAGAACGGCCTGTACAATCAGGATGCATACGCATACGCGGATGCCCGCAAACGCATGCTGGACGATCGCGAGATCTGCAAAGTTGGTCAGAAATGCGGCGATGACCAGAATGATACTGATCGGTCAGGTCATGAATCCCAGTCCGGCTGCAATTGCTCCGGCGACGCCGCCCCGCTTCTGGCCGATAAAGGTAGAGACGTTCAGAGCGATGATCCCCGGCGTACACTGTCCGATAGAGAAGTAGTCCCGCAGTTCATCCATTGTTGTCCAGTGACGCTTTTCCGCAAGCTCCCGCTCAAGAATCGGAAGCATGGCATAGCCGCCTCCGAAGGTGACGAAACCGAGTTTCAGATAAGTAAGATATAAATCCAGCAGATTGTTCATAGATCCCTCATAATCCCTCATACTTGCTTAAGATATAGTGCTTTAGAAAACCATGTTCGATCTTAGCAAATTTATACATAGAATTCAACTCACGATTGAAAGTCTGAAAAGTCTCCCAAACGCAGTCATTATCATGTATAATAATAGCGGTGCTGCTTAGCTTTTGATCGCATGCGGGCAGGCGGCACGATAAAAGGGAGAGCAATTAACAGTAATACGGGATTTGCTCCGGATCTGCCGGTTCAGAAATCAGGCGATTCAGAGATTCGACGATTCGGAATGGAGAAGGGAGGCAACGAATGTTTGCGAAACTCAGAGATAAGATGCGGACGGTCAAACTGCATATTACAGTCTCGGCAGTGCTGACTGTTTTGCTGGGCATTGTGCTGGTCGTCTGGCCCGGCGAAACGGTAGAGACGTTTGCGCGTCTGTTTGGATTTATGATACTGCTGGTCGGCGTTGTTTTGCTGATTTCGTCTCTGGCAGGATTCCGCCTCGGCCTGATCGGGGCACTTATCCTGATTGCTGTCGGAATCTGGTCACTTGCCAATCCCCGGGCGCTGAGTTCGATTTTGCCGGTTGCTGCCGGTGTACTGCTGATCACACACGGCGTGCAGGACCTTGTCATGCTGCCCGCGCTGAAAAGGGTGGAAGCGGCAAAATATGGCGTTACGATTTTGTTCGCACTGGTCAGTATTGTCTTTGGCGTCATCTGTATCGCGCGGGCATTCGGTATCATGAAGGTCATGATGGTTGTGATCGGTCTGATGTTGATTTATGACGTCATCTCTGATATGATCATTGTCCTGAAATATAATTACTTCCGCCGGCAGTATGAGCCAAAACTGGACTTCAAAGATCCGCAGGTTCATGTGATGATCGA
>CAZRNI010000277.1:0-3431 GCA_964601425.1 uncultured Eubacterium sp.
GCCCTCGTTAGTTCATACCAAACACAGTGCCTTATGCGCCCTCGGGGACTCGAACCCCGGACACATAGAGTAAGAGTCTACTGCTCTACCAACTGAGCTCAGGGCGCTTATATTTGTGTGCCGCCTGAGCACAAAGACGATTATAGGGGATCGGTTCAAAAAAATCAACCCTTTTTTTCTGTTTTTTTCGATTTAGACCGATTGTACAGACTTCTATCCAATTTCTCCGGTTATTCGGGCAAGTTTGCCAAGGCACCGCAGACTGCGCTCTAATATGTTCTGACAGGCGCAGCAATCAGCTTGCAGATCGGATTTCCCTTTAATGAAAACCGCTCTTCGTATTCTGTCATGATATTTCCTTCATTAAGAAGCGGATCGTGATGAAGGTCACGCGTTTCTGCAATCAGATTCCAGCCGGCAACCGCAATCTCTTCTAATGAATATTCGAAAAGTTCCGTGTTATCGGTTTTGAACTCAATCTGTCCGCCGGATCTGAGGATTTTCTCATAGCGCCGCAGGAATGTCTGAGATGTCAGACGTCTGTGCGCATGGCGTGCTTTTGGCCACGGGTCGGAGAAGTTCAGATAGATCCGGTCCACTTCACCGGGCGCAAATACAGACTCAAGATCCTGCGCATCCATCCGGATAAACCTGAAATTCTGCGGACAGGGATCAATGACCTGCGCCTTTTGTATAGCCCGGATCAGAACGCTGCTGTACATCTCGATGCCGATATAATTAAACTGTGAATATGCACAGGCCAGATTCATCAAGAATCTACCTTTTCCCATGCCGACCTCGATCCGGACAGGATTATCATTTCCGAATATTTCCGCCCAGTGTCCTTTATTCACTTCCGGTTCATTTACCGCAAACCGGCTCGCAGCGATTTCCTCGCGCGAGCCCGGGATATTTCTTAAACGCATGTATTTACTCCATAAATGAGTCAACGGGGACGTTTCATTCTGACTCATTTTCTGTTGCCTCGCTTCGCCTCGTAGCGGTCTTTGACCCGCAGTCTGCTGACAGCGCGGGCCAATTGCGCCTGCGCCTCATTATACTCACGAATACTGCGCTTCTGCAGCATGGCCTCCTTCGCCGCCGCCTCGGCGCGGCGCGCGCGGTTTGCATCAATATCTTCGGGAAGTTCAGCAGTCTCAACCAGCACAAGTACCCAGTTGTTCTCTACTTTGACAATTCCGCTGGAGACAGACGCCTCAATCTCCGTCCCGTCCGGTTTCGTGATTTTCATCTCACCCGGCTTTATGGGCGCGATCGTATTGTGATGATTTGCCTGAATCCCATACAGTCCGTCGTCTGTCGGAATAACGAGAGAGACACAGTCTCCCTTAAAAAAAACCTGCTCGGCCTCAAGTATATCCAGTCGAAATGAATTCATCACATTCCCTCTGCTTCTAACTTCTTCGCCTTTGCATAAACATCTTCAAGTGTTCCGACATTATAGAATGCCATCTCCGGAAGCTCATCTACCTCGCCATTAACAATGGCCTCAAAACCTTTCAGTGTCTCGACAAGCGGCACATAAACACCTGACATACCTGTAAATTTCTCTGCAACGAAGAACGGCTGGGACAGGAAGCGCTGCACCTTGCGGGCGCGGTAAATCGTCATCTTATCCTCGTCCGAGAGTTCTTCCATACCGAGGATTGCAATGATATCCTGCAGTTCTCTGTATTTCTGCAAAATTTCCTGCACCTGACGTGCAATCCGGTAATGACGCTCACCGACAATGTCCGCCTCCAGAATTCTGGATGTGGACTCAAGCGGATCGACAGCCGGATAAATACCCTGCTCAGCAATGCGGCGGGCAAGTACCGTTGTAGCATCCAAATGTGTAAAGGTTGTCGCCGGCGCCGGGTCTGTCAGGTCATCTGCCGGCACATAAACCGCCTGCACAGAGGTGACCGACCCCTTCTTTGTAGAAGTGATCCGCTCCTGCAGTGCACCCATCTCTTCGGCAAGAGTCGGCTGATAACCGACGGCCGAAGGCATTCTTCCAAGCAGTGTGGAAACCTCACTGCCCGCCTGTACAAAACGGAAAATATTGTCAATAAACAGCAGAATATCCTTGTTCTGCTGGTCACGGAAGTACTCCGCCATAGTCAGGCCCGAAAGTGCCACACGCATGCGGACACCCGGCACTTCATTCATCTGTCCAAATACCAGTGCTGTCTTATCTACAACGCCGCTGGCCTGCATTTCATTCCAGAGTTCGTTTCCTTCACGGGAACGCTCACCGACGCCTGTAAAAATCGAATAACCGCCGTGCTCCGTCGCAACACTATGAATCAATTCCTGAATCAGCACCGTCTTGCCGACACCCGCACCACCGAAGAGGCCGATTTTTCCTCCCTTCGGGTAAGGTTCCAGCAGATCAATGACCTTAATGCCCGTCTCCAAAATCTCAACGGCAGGACTCTGCTGGTCAAAAGGCGGGGCGCTTCTGTGAATCTCCCAGCGCTCTTCGCGGTCATCAATCGGCGCGCCGCCGTCAATCGGTTCACCAAGCACATTAAACATTCTGCCAAGTGTCGGCTCACCAACCGGAACGCTGATCCCTTTACCGTCCGCAGTCACTTCAAGACCGCGGGAAAGTCCCTCGCTCTCACCAAGCATAATGCAGCGCACCATGGATTTTCCGATATGCTGTTCCACTTCCATCAGCTTCTTCTGTCCGTCAACCTCAACAGAAAGCGCCTCTCGGATCTTCGGAACCTGTCCGGACTCAAACTGAACGTCGACCACGGAACCCGATATTTGTACGATAATTCCCTGCATCCTGTCTCCTTGTTTCCTATAACAATTATCTCTTCTGCTTCTTCTTCCGCATCGCCTGCGCGCCGGAAGAAATCTCGGTGATTTCCTGCGTGATCGCACTCTGCCGCACATGATTGTACTGCATCGTGAGATCCGCTATCAGCTCTTTTGCGTTGCTGCTGGCCGTATCCATTGCCATCATGCGGGCATTCTGCTCACTGCAGAAGCTGTCGATCAGAGCACTGTAGATAAATCCCGTCAAATAAGTCGGAACGACTTCATCGAGCACTTTTGCCACGGACGGTTTGAACTCAAAAGGCTCTCTGACCGCCTCTTCCACGGTATCTGTCTGGAAGTCTCCGCGATGAAACGGGAGCAGACGTCTGAACAGCGCAACCTCCTGCATCGCGCTTTTCATATCCGTGTAGACGATATAAACCTTCACGATCTCTCCGCTGTCATAGAGATCCAGCAGAATGGATGTGATTTCCCTCGCGCGGTCCAGTGTCGGATTCTGCGCCGTGTACAGAAAACTCTGCTCGATCGGAATCCTGTGGGAGAGAAAATACTGTCTTCCGTACTCGCCGACCACAAAAAGCTTCGGCTTATCCTGCCCTTTGCCCAGCTCATCACGTTTCTTCATGAGCCGCATT
>CAZRNI010000278.1:0-3430 GCA_964601425.1 uncultured Eubacterium sp.
GATGTGTCCGCAGAGGAGGACGGAAACAGTGGCTGGCGAAGGGAAGAAAGCAAGAAACCTGCGTATGCAAGGGCTTTGGCAGGCAGATGTGTCCGCAGAGGCGTGCGGAAACAGTGGCTGGCGCAGGGAAGAAAGCAAGAAACCTGCGTATGCAAGAGTTTTGGCAGGCAGATGTGTCCGCAGAGGAGGACGGAAACAGTGGTCAACAGAGAGAAAAAGCAAGAAATCTGCGTACACAGATGCAATGGCTGAAAGATACATCCGCAGATAGTCTTGAAAATGTGTTCCCTGCTTGAAAATTATGTAAATCAAAGATATAATAAGAATATGCGGAGGAGTGGACATAACATAAAATAGATGTGGTGACAGACTCAACAGGGGGAGTAGACGATGCGGGAAGAGAAAATCCGACCATTTTTGGAGAGAAAGAAATATTTGATTTCTTTAGAAAAAAGAATAGAGAAAAAATTGCGTTTTGCTCCAGAAGGATCATTGCGGATTAGCGAGAATCAGGGAAGCAAGCAGTACTATCATCGTGCCTTACCTTCTGATCGAAATGGAAAATACATTTCGAAAAGTAATATGAAATTAGTCACAAGACTTGCCCAGAAGAGCTATAATCAAAAATTGCTCAATTCAATTAAAAGTGAATTAATTGCTATAGACAACTATATGAGATTCCTCCCGGAACAGTTTGCAGAGGATGTGTATTCAAAGCTGCGGGAAGATCGTAAAGTACTGGTAGCCCCGGAGATAGAAACAGATGAAATCTTTTTGGCTGACTGGGAAAGTCAGGAGTACTCGGGTAAATCTTTTAGTGCTGATTCCATCGAGTTGTACAGTGAGCGCGGAGAACGCGTCCGGTCGAAATCAGAATTGATTATTGCTAATTTGCTGAACAAATATAAAGTCCCCTATCGCTATGAATGCCCGGTCTTATTAAGTGGTTATGGTACGGTCTATCCTGACTTTACGATTCTAATTGTTTCTTCGCGAAGAGAAATATACTGGGAACATCAGGGGATGATGGATGACCCTGAATACGTTGCAAAGGCAATTAAAAAGGTTTCCTCCTATATTAAGAGCGGAATATTTCCGGGAGAACGTTTGATCTTGACTTCAGAAACAAGACAGAGTCCGATCGACGTCCGTGTGATTGAACTGATGATAAAACATTTGATTGAAGGTTAAGGTGATTCAAAAATCTTCTTAAGAAGCCTTCTTGAGAAATCCCAAGCACAGACTTCAAGTTACAGCGCTTTTCATGTCTCTGAAAAACTGTTGGACAACAGATGGACAGGGGGTATTATTCTACAATCACACAAGATAAACAACAACAAACAACACAACAACGGCAAAACAAAAACAGCCGAGGAAAAAACAAAAACAAAACAACAACAAAATAAAAACAAAACACAGGAGGATATAACAATGACAGACATGAACAAAATCAACGGACAGGAACTCGAGCAGGTAACAGGCGGTGCATCAGCGGCAGGCGGATCATGGAAATGGGTAACCGTTACCGGAACCAAGAATTATCTGGCAATCAGAAATGCAGCTGCTTATGATTCGAAGAATGAGATCGGCAAGCTGTACAACGGCACGAAGATTCAGATCAGACCGGATGTGAGAAGCGGCGCTTATGTATGGGCGTATGCAAGCTCCATCAACGCTGAAGGCTGGGTAAATGCCACCTACGTAAAATAAAAAAGCTCCTTCCTATCGTATAGATAGTAACGAAAGCCCCGATGCAGATTGATGTATCGGGGCTTTTTGCCGTAGAAAAACTTGTGGGATGTGTATTATTGTTGTAGTGCGGTGAAGATGCATGATGGGGCGGTGAAGATATTTGATGGTGCAGTGAAGATGCATGATGGGGCGGTGAAGATATTTGATGGTGCAGTGAAGATGCATGATGGGGCGGTGAAGATATTTGATGGTGCAGTGGTGCACTTTGCGTATGCAAGAGTTGTGGCAAGCGGATGCATCTGCAGAAGAGGGCGGATCAGTCCCCGGGCCAGAGGGAAAAAGCAAGAAACCAGCGTATGCAAGAGTTTTGGCAGGCGGAAGCATCCGCAGAGGAGGGCGGAAACAATGGCTGGCGGAGGTAAGAAAGCAAGAAACCTGCGTATGCAAGAGTCGTGGCAGGCGGATGTGTCCGCAGAGGAGGGCGGATCAGTCCCCGGGCCAGCGGGAAAAAGCAAGAAACCTGCGTATGCAAGGGTTGTGGCAAGCGGATGCATCCGCAGAAGAGGGCGGATCAGACCCCGGGCCAGAGAGAAAAAGCAAGAAACCTGCGTATGCAAGAGTCGTGGCAGGCGGATGTGTCCGCAGAGGAGGGCGGATCAGCCCCCGGGCCAGAGGAAAAAGCAAGAAAAATGAAAGTGTCAGGCGTCAGGCTGTAATCACAGAAACTGCCAGACTCCCAAACCGTAATCTTACAAGTTCCCAGTCTTTCGAGGCAGAACCGGGGAACCTGCAAATCCTCAAAATAGTTCTTGATAAGGGAAATCATGGCGTTTGACGTAATATCCGACGAGTGCTATCATAAGACCGGCAAATCAAGAAATCGCAACAGCAGCAGTGATATTAGTCGGAGAGAAAAGAGTTGGACTCCATAAAACATAACTACAAAGCAGTCATTTTTGATATGGACGGGACGGTTTTAAATACTGCGCGGGATCTTGCGGATGCGATGAACTATGCGCTGCAGCAGACGGGGCATCGTCATGACTACACGGAAGAGGATACAAAATTGTTTTTTGGCAGTGGAATCCGCGTGGCAATCTGTCGGGCGCTGGCGCTGGAAGCCGGGCTGGAAAGAAAACAGCTCCTGCAGATAGAGAGTCCGGATGCATCTGCCGGCAAAAAAATGTCCGACAATCCCGCAGAACAGGATAAAATCCTCACTGTCTATAGGCCATACTACGAGCAGCATTGCAATGATCACACCGCTCCGTACCCGGGCATTCCGGAGCTACTCCAAACGCTTCAGAATGTAGGCGTTCAAACGGCTGTTGTTTCCAACAAACCGGATCCGGCGGTGCAAATCCTGGCAAAGGAGCAGTTTTCGGGCGGATTTGCATTTGCTGCCGGCGAGCAGCCCGGTGTCCGCAGGAAACCGGCGCCGGATCTGGTGTTGCAAACACTCCGGGCAATGCAAATCCGGCCGGAGGAAGCACTTTATGTGGGGGATTCTGAAATTGATATCCAGACGGCCCGGAACGCCGGCATGGACTGCGCGGCCGTGAGCTGGGGATTCCGCAGCCGGGACTATCTTGCACAGAAATCTCCCGAGTATCTGGTCGATACGTGTGAGGAGCTGTTGGCGTGTATATCTCAGTGAGAGATGACCCCACCCCTATAGGCGGCGGGCAACAAATCAGTCTCAGTGGCGGGTCTCAATCCCCCACTGAGATATACGCTC
>CAZRNI010000279.1:0-3424 GCA_964601425.1 uncultured Eubacterium sp.
TCTTAGGCATAGTACCTTAATGCCGTCTTTGTGACTTGTGCTGTACAATGTGCTCACAGTATTTGAAAGGAGGCAGAATATGGTTATTCGTTTTTTAGGAAAGAAACTATCCTCCTTTCAAATTATCATCTTTGGATTTTTGGGATTAATACTGATTGGAACAGCTATGCTGATGCTTCCCTTTGCAGTGAAGGAGGGCAGCACGGCGTCACTTGAGGATGCCCTGTTCACATCTACATCCGCCGTGTGCGTTACCGGATTGGTTATGAGAGATACCGCTTCATACTGGTCCGGGTTTGGTCAGGCTGTGATTCTGATCCTGGTCCAAATCGGAGGTCTGGGGGTCGTGTCCGTTGCAGTATTCATTGCAATGCTTTCCGGAAGAAAGATTTCTCTGCTGCAGCGCAGCATGCTTCAGGATAGCATCTCAGCCCATCAAATTGGCGGGATCGTAAAAATGATCGGCTTCATTTTTAAGATCGCGCTGATTGCCGAGGTGTCCGGCGCGCTTCTTATGATGCCAACATTTTGCAGTCAGTACGGAGCTGATGGAATATGGTTGTCCTTCTTTCATTCTGTCTCCGCCTTCTGTAATGCGGGTTTTGATATTATGGGAGATAAAACCGGTCCGTTTTCTTCTCTGATATCCTTTGTAGATAAACCCGGAATCGTTATACCGATTTGCCTACTGATCATCGTCGGCGGTATAGGATTCCTCACTTGGGAAGATCTCGCCACCAATAAGCATCACATTCGCAGCTACCGTATGCAGAGTAAAGTCGTTCTTGCAACGACCGGAGCCTTGATCATCGTTCCAATGCTTCTTTTGCTTTTCTTTGAGTATACCGATGGATTTGTTAAAGACCGGATCTTTCTCTCCCTGTTTCAGGCAATAACTCCAAGGACCGCAGGCTTTAGCACAACATCTTTTTCTTCTTTGTCGGGGACAGGAAGTATGCTGCTGATCGTATTGATGCTGATCGGAGGATCCCCTGGATCGACTGCCGGAGGCATGAAGACAACAACAATTGCCGTTCTTTTTTCAGGTGCCTTCTCCGTATTTCGGAGGAAAAAAAGTGCACAGCTGTTCGGAAGAAGAATAGAAGAAGGTACAATCATAAATGCAATAACGCTCTTATTGATGTATCTGCTTCTGCCGATGATCGGGGCTGCCGTGATCAGCTTGGCAGACGGGCTCCCGATCGGGGCCTGCATTTTTGAGACAGTATCTGCTATTGGGACGGTCGGTCTGACGTTAGGGATTACCCCTTCGCTCAGCCTTGTTTCACGCCTTATACTTATCCTTTTCATGTTCTTTGGGCGGGCAGGCGGCCTAACGTTGATTTATGCCGCTGTTAACAGCAAAAGCACTGATGTCTCTCAGAGACCTGTAGAGAAGATAATCGTCGGATGAAGGAGGCCCGGATATGAAATCCATACTGCTTATAGGTATCAATAATTTTGGAACGATGATTGCAAAGCAGCTGCACGATCTTGGGCATCAGGTCTTAGCTGTGGATCGTGACGAGGCGCGAATTAACGCGATTCTTCCTTTGGTCACAGACGCGCAGATCGGCGACAGCACGAACGAGGCTTTTCTGCGCTCTCTCGGAATCAACAATTTCGATGTCTGCATCGTGACAATAGGCAGCGACTTTCAGAGTTCACTGGAAACCACATCCCTCTTGAAAGAATTGGGCGGAAGACTTGTTGTATCCCGTGCCGACAGAGAGGTTCAGGCAAAATTTCTTCTGAGAAATGGGGCAGATGAGGTAATCAATCCCGAAAAGCAAATCGCCCAATGGGCTGCGATCCGTTATGCGTCCAATCATATTCTTGATTATATCAGCCTTGATGATGATCATGCGATCTACGAAGTTTCGGTTCCAAAGGATTGGGTTGGAAAAACGATCGGGCAAATCGACATCAGGAAACGCTATGGGATCACTATCATGGTTATAAAGGATAATGGGAAAATGAATCTTAGTGTAACACCAGAAACTATTCTTAATGAGAACAAGACTATGCTTGTGTTGGGAGAGCGAAAATCTATGCAGAAGTGCTTTAAGATTTAGCTCTTCTTTATCCCGTAGAGGAGGTGAATTCACATGGAAGACATTCTGCTTGCAGTAATGATGGTTGGGGTTTTTGTTTTCGGATATTTTGTAGTAGACCGCTTTGGAAAATTCATGGATGAAAATTATCAATGGTATCAGGAACCTCAGGTCCCATGCAGGAAGATATATATTTCTGAGACCAAAGGAAAAAACAAAGACACAATTTCAAAAGAGGTCAATACAGTGCTGAATTCGCTTTCAAATGCAGATGACTTTGAAATTATCATCTGCAAGACAGTTGATCCGTGCATGATCGAGTAACTTGAAGAATCCGGCTGCGAGGTTAAATACGATTATCATGCAAGCTGAATACATTTTGCAAAAGTGGAAAAATGCTGCTGCCTGTGGTAAAGTTTAAATTTAAGGAAGTGAAGGGGGTGAAAGGATGGAAAAAGATATAGAGAGCGTTGAACGCATCCTTGTATGTCTGTCCTCCTCTCCTTCAAATCAGAAGGTCATAGATGCAGCCGCAAAGATGGCAGAGGCCTTCCATGCCGCGCTTACAGCCATCTATGTGAAGCCCTCCAATTATGATTCTCTTCCTGAATCAGACGAGCTGCGCCTTCAAAACAACATAAAGCTTGCTGAGCAAAACGGCGCTACCATTATTACAGTTGTGGGCAATGATGTTCCTGTTCAAATAGCTGAATACGCCCACATTTCTGGAGCCACTAAAATTGTGGTAGGACGGAGCGGTGCAAAGAGGCCGCACTTCTGGAGCAAGGCTTCCCTGACAGAACAGATCATTCTGAATGCGCCCGACGTGGATGTCTATATCATACCGGATTCTTCAGCGGATATAAAGCGGCAAACCCAAAAACTTAACCTTACAAAACAGATCCGCCCAACATGGAAGGATTCCCTCATCACACTTATGTTGCTTATTGCCTCCACCGGAGTAGGACTTCTTTTCACACTGTTCGGGTTTTCAGAAGCAAATATCATTACTGTTTTTATTCTTGGCGTATTGATGATTTCTGTTGTGACTGTCAGCCCGCTCTATAGTGCCGTGAGTTCTCTGGCAAGTGTACTGTTGTTCAACTGGTTCTTCATTGAACCAAAGCTTAGTTTCCATACGTATGAGCCCGAGTATGTTGTGACGTTTGCGATCATGTTGATCGCCTCTCTTATTACCGGTACGTTGGCAAATAAACTGAAAGGAAACGCTAGGCAATCCTCCCGCGAGGCATTTCGAGCGAAGGTCCTCTTTGATACGAATCAATTGCTGCAGAAGGCGGAATCCGCAGAAGAAGTGATCCGTATCACCGCACAGCAGGTGAAAACGCTGCTGGACCGTGACGTGATGG
>CAZRNI010000280.1:0-3414 GCA_964601425.1 uncultured Eubacterium sp.
GTCCTCGCCTGCTGCGATGTAGCCGCCTGCGTCCAGATCCACAAGGTTCTGGAATGCCGCATTTCCGGCATCTGACCGATGGCTACGAACAGCCCCTGTGCCTCGATCACACGCTTCTCGCCGGTCAGCTTATCGGTGACTTCAACGCCCTCGACCTTTTTGTCGCCGAGAATCTTCGTAACATTGGCATTCAGGACAAATTCCACGTTTTCTTTGGACTCCAGCTCTTTGACTGCCGCCGCATCCCCGCGGAATGCGTCGCGCCGGTGTACCAGGTAAACCTTGTTGCAGTAATTTGCCAGAAATGCCGCGTCTTCCAGTGCCGTATTTCCGCCGCCGTTTACAACGACATCCTTCTTGCGGAAGAACATACCGTCACAGGTCGCACAGTAGGAAACGCCCGAGCCGATCATCTCCTGCTCACGCTCCAGTCCGAGCGGACGATTCTTCGCACCGGTTGCCAGAATGACAGCCTTTGCCTCGTATTCACCATTCGCGGTACGGACAATCTTTTTATCTCCGGCATCCTCCACAGATGTGACACGCTCGAACTTCAGTTCCGCGCCGAGATCCATCATCTGGTTGTACAGCCCCGTCGCAAAATCAAATCCGGAAACGTGGGCGATACCCGGATAATTTTCAATGTCCGGCGTATTGATGATCTGTCCGCCGTAGGCTGTCGCCTCAAAAACCAGCACCGTTTTTCCGGCGCGCAGCCCGTAAATTGCCGCTGACATGCCGGCAGTTCCGGCACCGACGATAATAATGTCTGTCATGATGCATTTTCTCCTTGTTTCTGTCCTGCTTTGATAAATTCAATTACTTCAGCATTGCCAGGATCTCGTCCTTGCCCTTGACGCCGACGGATCTGCCTGCCTCTTCGCCGTTCTTGAAGACCAGGAGGGTCGGGATTGAAGCTACCTCAAGGCGCTCTGCGAGAATATCCTCGTCATCAACATTGATCTTGCAGACCTTGAAGCCGTCTGCTTCTTCAGAAATCGCATCGACAACCGGTGAAAGCATCTTGCACGGGCCGCACCATGGTGCCCAGCAGTCTACCAGAACCGGTACATCCGCCTGCTTAACTTCCTGTTCGAAATTATTCAGATTTACTTCGATTGCTGCCATTTTCGCATCTCCTTTTCTGTTATTTTGTCATCTGCCCGAGTACTTTATAAAGCAGTATATAAAGCTGCGCCGCTTCCTCCGGTGACAGTGCCATGCACTTTCCCATCTGTTCCGGCACCTTCACGGCCCGGTCCTTCAGTGCTTCGCCTGCCTCCGTGATCCGGATAATGACATTTCGCTCATCTTCCTTCGAGCGGGCGCGGACGATATATCCCTTCGCCTCCAGCTTTTTCAGCAGCGGCGTCAGCGTCCCGGAGTCCAGATACAGGCATTTGCCCAGCTCTTTGACATTGGTCTCACCGTGCTCCCACAGAATCATCATGGCGATATACTGCGTATATGTCAGATCCAGTTCATCCAGGAACGGCTTGTACTGCTTCACCATCTCCTTTGCCGCCGCATACAGCGGAAAACAGAGCTGATTTTCAATTTTCAGGCAGTCGTATTTATCCATGAGATTCCTCCTGTGTCACTTTCGACAGGGCCATATCCATTCACAAATTGTTGCCCGATCCCATTCACAAATTGAGGCCGGACGCCGTTCATTATTTACAGAAGCTTTGCAACCTCTTCGTCGATCTTCTCTGGCGTCTCTGTTGACTCAAAACGCGCTGCAATCTCACCGTCGCGGTTGATCAGGAACTTTGTGAAATTCCACTTGATGTTGCCGTTGTTCTTGTAGTCCTTGTCCATCTTTTTGACAACACCCTTCATGAGCATGCCCATCGGACCACTGAATCCTTCAAACTTGGTGTTCGCAGTCAAATACCGGAACAGCGGATCTGCATTCTCGCCGTTGACATCGATCTTTGCAAAGCGCGGGAAGGATGTGTCATACTTGGAAGTGCAGAATTCGTGAATTTCATCGTCGCTGCCCGGCGCCTGATGTCCGAACTGGTTGCAAGGGAAATCAAGAATCTCGAAGCCCTGCTCTTTGTACTTGCGGTACAGATTCTCAAGTCCTTCGTACTGCGGTGTAAATCCACAGCCGGTTGCCGTGTTCACGATCATCAGTACTTTTCCCTTATAATCTGCCAGATCAACTTCTTCACCCAGTCTGTTTTTTACTTTGAAATCATAAATATTCATTTTAAATGCCCCTTTCTGCTGCAAGGCTGTGCGCGGCTTATTCTTTATCCTCTGACCGGATTCACTTTTTTCAGAATCCCGCATCAAATTCTGTTTTGCGCTGTTTGATTGTTTGTAATTGCATTGTATACAATTTAATTACTGATGTCAAGTGTTTTTTTTAATGTTTCATGCCGGATTCACATTTACATAAATCTTTACGTGTGCTATAATTTTATTTACATAACAATTTCGTTGACAATCACGCCATCGTCGCTTATACTCTTTGTATATACAAATTGTATATACATTGTATGGAGGTGGGATCCATGTTGACAGCAAAAGTATTTCAGAGTGGAAACAGCCAGGCGATTCGTATTCCAAAGGAATTCCATACCGAAGAGAAGGAATATATTATCCAGAAAAGTGGTGAATGCTTTTTTTTAATTCCTGTTTCGGATCCATGGGCACTACTGCGCCAATGCATCGGTCAGGGTGAAGAATTAAGAGACTTTGAGCGGGTTCAGCCGATGCTGTCCGATTTACAGGAACGGGAGCCAGTCTAAATGTATTTATTAGATACGAATATCTGCATCTATGCGATCAACGGAAAATATCCTGCACTGAAAGACTATTTATTAGAAATACATCCGGATGAGATCGTGATTTCAGCGATTACTGTCGGAGAATTAGAATATGGAGCTGCAAAAAGCCTTTGGGGCGACAGAACGCGCCGGATCATGCATGCTTTTCTGGCAAATTACAGGATACTGCCTTTCTCGGAACAGGATGCCGTTTTATTTGGTCAGCTCCGCGCACTTCTCTCTTCTTCCGGAAAACCAATCGGTGCCTATGACGTTATGATAGCCGCACAGGGACTTGCCGGTAAATATCACGTAGTGACACATAATACCGGGGAGTTTGCACGAATTCCCGGCCTTATCCTTGAAGACTGGACCCTCGCCGGACGTACTTGAAAAGCGGGAACACAGAGAAATACTGCCATTTCTCTGTGTTCCCGCTTCTTTCTCTGTTCTGTGTTTCTCATGGGATCCGGCACCGTGATGGCTGTTACACAGGTCCGGCCCCGCGATGGTTTTTGTCTATACCGAAGGTACAGTCATCATGCATGATATATTGCGTTGTAGTCATGGACTGCCTAGAATGCCGCCCAGATATTCTCCGTCTATGTATCACCGAAGATGTGGTGGATCGCAT
>CAZRNI010000281.1:0-3375 GCA_964601425.1 uncultured Eubacterium sp.
TTGAAAAGCCATATAACCAGCGTTGAACCTCCATAATCTGCTGAAAATAGGGCTGCCGCATTCGTGCGGCAGCCCTTTTATAAAAAACTTTACTTCTGCGGCATTGGTTCCGGCCGCTCAAATGTGGATTCCATCTGAATATAGCGATGTTCTCTCGCTGACACAAGAATCGCCTCGCTGACCTCCAGCATATGCAGTGCCATGGCACCGCTCGCGCGGTTCTTCCGCCCCTCATCAATGGCATGTGCGATGTCCACAATGCCGATGCCGCGGTTGTTTGTCACGTAGCTGGTCGCATCATAGTCATGCTTCACTTCTGCGATTTCCCACGGAATCTCTTCATCGCCGTCTATACGCGGCATGTTTTTCCAGCGATAGGTCTCCTGATCCTTCACCAGCGTATCGCCGCCGAAGAGGTTCGGGCCGGCATTCGGATCTTCGTCCGCCATGACCAGCGTTGCCTTTGTTCCATACAGTTCCATACGCGGCATCACCGAATCCCACGCATCCCAGACCATATTATAATTCACAACCGCACCGTTCTTAAACTTCAGAACTGCCATCAGTGACGTCATGACTTCCGGATCCACCTGGAATGTCTGTCCCTTCAGCGGCTCGGAGTAAATGGTACGCTCCTGCTGCGGCTGAATACCCATTGCGCAGACGGACTCAACCGGTCCGAGCAGGGAAAGAAGCGCTGTCATGTAATAGGGGCCGATGTCCAGAACAGGGCCTGCACCCTTCTGATAGAAAAATGCAGGATTCGGATGGAACCACTCCCAGCCGTGTGCGATGGAATTGGCCGTTCCGGCTACGATCTCTCCGGTCACGCCCTCGTCCATCAGACGCCGGAAGGTCTGTATGCGTGATCCCATAAATGTATCCGGTGCACAGCCGACATAGAGGCCTTTGACTCCTGCCAGCGCAATAATTTCCTTACCCTCTGCATAAGTGGCTGCAAGCGGTTTCTCGGAATAGACATGCTTGCCTGCCTTCAGTGCAGCGAGATTATACTTATAATGCGTCGCCGGATTGGTCAGGTTCAGGACGAGATCGACGTCCGGATCCTGCAGCAGTTCCTCGCCGGAAGCGTATGCCTTCTTGAATCCATATTGTTCCTTCTTTGCCTCTGCCTTGGCCGGCGTGCGGCAGGCACAGGCATACAGTTCTACTGCATCCGGAAACTTGTTAAGATTGGTCAGATACGCGTTGCTGATGTCACCGAGGCCGATGACACCGATTTTCAAGACCTTCATAGAAATCCTCCTCTTCTGTTATCCTTTTAGCTTCTTCTGAATTTGTTACCTCTTATTCGATTTTCTCCAGATCTTCTGCTCCTCCGCCGCCCGGATCAGTTCATCCCTGAAATCCGGATGTGCTATGGAGATCAGCTGCTCCGCCCGCTCCCAGGTGGATTTGCCGATCAGATTGACGACGCCGTATTCTGTCGCGATCAGATGCGTCTGGCTACGCGGATCTGTAACTATGTCTCCTGTAAATCGCGGAACAATACGCGAGGTCCGCACACCCTGCTTGTTGACAAACGAAGAGGTCATACACAGGAAGGATCTGCCGCCGCGGGAGATGGTCGTTCCTGTCAGGAAATCCAGCTGTCCGCCCGTTCCGCTGATGTGGCGTCCGCCGGCACCCTCTGCGCTCACCTGGCCGTAGAGATCCACAGCAATGCAGTTATTGATGGCGATCATATTGTCCATCCGTCCGATGACCGCCGGATCATTGACATAGGATACCGGTGCAATCATAATGCCCGGATTGTGGTCCACCCACTCATACAGTTCCTGCGAACCGACGACCATCGCTGTCACACCTTTGTCCTTGTGCAGTTTCTTGTTCCGGTTCGTCAGCTTGCCGGCATTGTACATATCCAGATAGGCATCTGAACACAGTTCTGTGTGCATCCCGATATCGGTGATATCTGACTCTGCGATCCGTTTGCCGATGACAGTCGGCATATTTCCGATACCGAGCTGAAGTGTCGCACCGGACGGGATATACGGAATAATCTCATCGGCAATTGCGTAATCCTCCGGTGTCGGCGCACTGCTGATCATCTGATTAAGCGGCGGATGTTCTCCCTCGACAATATAATCCACATCTGAGATATGAACGGACTCGTCAAAGCCTCCAAGCAGATGCGGCAGATTCTCATTTACTTCCACGATAACAATATCCGCTGCCTCGATAATTCCTTTCGCAACACCGGCTGCACAGGAAAGATTAAAATATCCGTGTTTGTCCATCGGCCGCACGCACAGCATGACAACATTCACCTTCAGAATCGCCCGGTAGTACTCCGGCATAAACCGGAAGATCATGGGCATAAAGCTGCAGAGACCCCGGTCAGAAAGCTTCCGCTCGTATGCCGAGAAATGCCAGCTGTTGTAAATAAAATGTTCCCGCTCCGGATCGCATTCGGCCACCTGAATCGGTCCGAAGATCAGCGTGCCGCGCAGCTTCACATCCGTCAGCTCCTCTTTCCGCCGCGCCAGTGCCGCGTCCAGAAGAATCGGGAAACCCAGGTTTGACGTATAGTCAACCCAGTCCCCACTCTTCACGCACTGCACCGCCTCATCCGGCGTGCAGAGTTTATCACGATACTCGCCATAAAAATCCATTTTATTACCTTCTTTTTTATGAAATCTGACATCCATCAATCTAACGTATCTCAATAAGCCACCAGCACAACAGATGTACGCGCTCCGAGTTCGGCCGCATCCTGGCGTCTGTTCACCGGCTCCTGACCGGCTTCTTCCGAGAATCCGCTGCTGTCGAATGCCAGATGCCACTGCATGCCTGCCGGGATGACCGGCAGTTCGAATATATGCGGCTCCCAGTGTGCATTGACCATTACATAGATGAAGCAGTCTTTTTCTGTTTTATATTTTTCGTGATCCTCTGCATAAAGATACGCAAACGACAGGGTTGACGCACTACGCTCCAGTTCCCACGGTTTCGTCCCGTGGAAGGAAAGTTCCGGATAACCGGTTCCATTATATCCGGCATCAAACCTGCTTCTTCTGAGCACAGGATGTGCTTTCCGGAATGCGATCAGCCGCCGCACATAGTCAAACAGTTCCGGATGCCTGGTCCGACCGTTCCAGTTCAGCCAGGAAATCTCATTGTCCTGGCAGTAGGCATTGTTATTGCCGAACTGGGTATTGGCAAATTCATCGCCGGAGAGCAGCATCGGAATGCCGCGGCTTGTGAACAAGATGGTCAGCATATTTTTCATCTGCCGGAAGCGCAGCGCATTGATCTCCGGATCCCTTGTCGCGCCTTCCGCACCGCAGTTCCAGCTGTGGTTGTCATTGGTGCCGTCCCGGTTGTCTTCTCCGTTATCCTCATTATGTTTTT
>CAZRNI010000282.1:0-3370 GCA_964601425.1 uncultured Eubacterium sp.
TTTGTTTCCGCTGGTCGTTTCCATGTTGAAAAAGAACATGAATGTACACAATGATTATTTCCGAATGAAACCGTCGGAATGTACGGATCAGGTGATTGCTTCGCTTCCGTATGAACTGACGGAGGGACAGAAAACGGTCTGGAAGGAAATCGAGCGGGATCTGACAGGCGGTACAACAATGAACCGGCTTGTACAGGGAGATGTGGGAAGCGGTAAGACAATACTGGCATTTCTCGCGATGATTCTTGCGATGGTTAACGGGATGCAGAGTGCATTGATGGTGCCGACAGAAGTGCTGGCGCAGCAGCATTATACAGCGATGCGGCAGCTTCTTCTGGAAAACGGGATGGATACAGATCGGATCGTTTTGCTTACGGGAAGCTGTACAGCGGCAGAGAAACGCGAGATCTATGCGCAGATTGCAGACGGCAGAATTGCTGTAATAATCGGGACGCATGCATTGTTTCAGGAAAAAGTCTCATACAGGAATCTGGCACTTGTCATTACTGATGAGCAGCACCGTTTCGGTGTCCGTCAGCGCGGAATGCTCAGTGAAAAAGGAGCAGAAGCGGAACGGCAGCCGCATGTGCTTGTCATGAGTGCAACGCCTATTCCGCGTACACTTGCAATGATTTTGTATGGTGATCTGGATATATCTGCATTGCATGAACTTCCTGCCAGAAGAGCCCGGATCAAGAACGCCGTTGTGGATGTGTCGTATCGTCCGGCGGCCTATCAGTTTTTCCGAAAACAGATCGCAGCAGGCCATCAGGTTTATGTGATCTGCCCGATGGTGGAACCGAACGAAGAAATACAGGCAGAGAATGTTACGGAATATACTGCCAGACTGCAGAAAGAAATGGGGAATAAAATTAAAGTTTCCGCACTGCATGGGCAGATGAAACCGGCAGTAAAGAATGAGATCATGCAGGCGTTTGCAGACAATCAGATTCAGATTCTGGTTGCGACGACTGTTATTGAAGTCGGTATTAATGTGCCGAACGCCACGGTAATGATGATTGAAAATGCGGAACGCTTCGGACTGGCGCAGCTGCATCAGCTGCGTGGCAGAGTCGGACGCGGTGAGAGCCAGTCGTATTGTATCTTTGTACAGGGGCAGAACGGAGCCCGTTCAGAACGCCTGAAGATCCTGCAGGAATCCAATGACGGATTCCGCATTGCAGAAGAGGATTTGAAACTCCGGGGGCCGGGAGATTTGTTCGGCGTGCGGCAGAGCGGACTCGCTTTTCTCGATCTGGCAGATCTGTACAGAGATCAGTCCGTTATGCAGGATGCTTATCAAGCTGTCAGACAGATTCTGGAAGAGGACCGGGAACTGGAAAAAGATGAAAATTTACCATTAAAACTGAGACTGGATGCCTATATCCGGCAACAAAATGCTGACGTTTTTCTTTGAATTGTCTGTTTATTGTGCAAGATTCCGAAAATACATATGGAACTTGAAAAAAAATGACGAAAAAGGTATGCTAAGTAAGGTTTGTTATTAATTAATCACAGTTTTTGCATTTTGCTTAGGAGGAAGTTAGAAAATGGCATAAGTAAAGAAAACTGTTTCCACACCTAAGACTGAAACCAATACACCTGCTAGTGCTGTGAAAACGACTGAAACAAAGGCTACAGCAGCAAAGGCTGCAGAGACCAAAAAAGCTGAGCCGGTGAAAGAAGCCGTTAAAAAGACAGCTGAGAAAGTTACTGCGGCAGTAGAGAAGGCTGAGGAGAAAACCTCAACAGCAGCAAAGAAGACAGTTGCAAAAGCAACAGCTACAGCGAAGAAGGCTGCAAAAGCTCCGGCAAAAAAGGCGGCAGCTAAAAAGACGGCAAAGAAGGCTGCAGCAGCTGCGTCAGCTGTATATATTCAGTATAATGATAAGAGCGTTTCTTCAGAAGGACTTGTTGAGCGTGTAAAAGAAATCTGGAAAGAGAAGAAGAATAAAGCTGCTGATCTGAAGGATATTAAAGTTTACGTGAACGTTGCAGAGTCCAAGGCGTATTATGTTGTAAATGAGAATATTTTCGGCGCGTTTGATATCTAATCAGATCGTGTCTGCGGGAGTGCTGCGGCAGTTCTGCGTGAATTGAAAAACAGTGAGCTGTCGGATCGGTCGTCAGATCCGGCAGCTATTTTTTCGTCAGTTTTCAGATGAACGGAAGACCGATTGTCTCCTAATACATCCCGGAGATGAGTTTTGTAAAAAAAGCATAAAAAATCATGTTTTGTTTGAAAAAATACCGGCAATTTGCTATAATAATCTGGGAATATGTATGAATGAGAGGAGCAGGTGAATGAACATCGGTATAATTGCGCATAATAGTAAAAAAAGCCTGATGGAAGATTTTTGTATAGCCTATAAGGGAATTCTGCAGAAGCATGAGGTGTATGCAACCGGCACGACAGGAAGACGGATCGAGGATGTTACAAATCTCAGAGTCCACAAGTTTCTTGCCGGGACGCTTGGCGGAGACAAGCAGTTTACAGAGATGATTGCACGCAATGATATGGATATGGTCATCTTTTTCTATAACCCTGAAATGATTGCGGAAGGGGAACCGAAGGTAGATCGGATTGTCCGCTGCTGTGATCAGTATACCATTCCGGTGGCAACCAACATTGCGACGGCAGAGTGTCTGATCATGGCGCTTGACCGCGGCGATCTTGACTGGCGTGAAAGTTCTAAGGAAAGCAGCCTATGAGAGTGATTGCAGGAAAATGCAGATCGCTGCCGCTTCAGGCCCCGGCCGGTACCGACACGCGTCCTACCACCGACAGGATTAAAGAGACGCTTTTTAATATTCTGATGCCCAAAATACCGGGCGCCAGATTTCTTGATATGTTTGCCGGGAGCGGAGACATCGGAATTGAGGCTTTAAGCCGCGGTGCGGAGTATTGCTGCTTTGTTGACAGTTCCAGAAATGCAGCTGCGGTTATCAGAAAGAATCTTGCATTCACCAGACTGGCTGAACAGGCGGATGTGCTGCAGATGGATGCGGTTTCTGCTGTTTCGGTTTGTGAAGGAAAGCCACCGTTCGATCTGGTTTTTCTGGATCCCCCCTACGGCCAGAGCCTGGAGCTTGCAGTTTTGCATAGATTCGGTGCATCGTCATGTGTGCACAGCGGCACGCTGTTTGTGCTGGAGACGGCGCTTAACTACGACGACGAGCCGATTCTGCAGGCAGGATACGATATAGTCAGGGAGAAACGGTACAAGACAAACCGGCATTTGTTTTTAAAACGGGCTGCAGGAAAACAGTGATGCGGCTGTATTGTGAATATATCTCAGTGTGAGATGACCCCCGCCTCTATAGGCGGTGGGCAACAAATCAGTCTCAGTGGCGGGTCTCAATCCCCCAC
>CAZRNI010000283.1:0-1590 GCA_964601425.1 uncultured Eubacterium sp.
ACAAACTCTGAACCGGAAAGTGAGAAAAACGGAACATTTGCCTCTCCTGCAACTGCCTTGGCCAGCAGCGTTTTTCCGGTTCCGGGCGGTCCGACAAGAAGCGCTCCTTTCGGTAAAATGGCACCGATCTTATTATAGCGCTCGGGATTGTGCAGAAACTCGACCACTTCCTGAAGCGATTCCTTTGCTTCGTCTTCCCCTGCGACATCCTGAAATGTTATGCCTGTCTCCCGCTGTACATAACTGCGCGCCTTGCTTTTTCCGACGCCCATAATGCCGCCGCGGCACATGCCGCGCATGATAAAATTAAATCCGACCATCATCAAGACCAGCGGAAGCGCAATACTCACGATCGTCGAAATAATTTCTTCCAGAAGGTTCGGCGTTTTTTTTGTATACTCGATATCCGTTCCGGCAAGAAGCTCATTCAGGCCGTTTTCATCACCCACAAGCTTTACCGTATAGGTCTCTCCTGCGTTTTTCTGCTTCTTTGGTGTAACCGTGAGGACGTTGGACTCCAGTTCAATCTCCTTGATCTCATCATTCTTTACCATCTTTATGAACTGGTCATAAGAAAGCTCATTGTTGTTCATCTCCGAGACCTGCGAGACCAGCATAAAAATCATGAGACTCAGCAACAGACAGACAACCACCATAAGGATTGTCTGTCTGTTATTATTCTTATTGGGTTCCTGTCCATTTCTGTCCGGTTTTTTCTGGTTATCTGCCATAGTTACTTCTTATTTTTCTCCACTAATTCATAAAAATCATCAGTAATCTCCGGAAAAACATCCGTCAGTGTTCTGGATGCGGCGTCTGTAAACAGCCGGAGTTCTTCTGCGACGCCGTATTCCTGCGGCACCTCGTATGCAACAGTATAAATATCTCTGCCGATTTTTCCCATCAGCGAATCTTCCTTGATATGACCGATTCCAAACAGAATCGATCCGTAGTTCTTATCTTTCTGGCAAAGATCCAGATAGACGCGTGTCAGCTGACAAAACTCCTGATACAGGACTTTCTGACCGGTCTCGCCATATTCCGCGGCCAGATCAAACTGCCAGTCCGCCCTCAGGCTTTCAAGTTCACGCTTGTTTTTGCGCTTGAAAAACAGGGATTTACTGGAATTAGCCAGAAAACGGAGCGTCATCCATCCCCGGATAAAGTAGTCAACGGACTGTCCTTTTTCCAGTTTCTTCCCATAGCGGACTTCCAGAAGTCTGCTGCGAAGCTCGTTCTCCGGTGACATTCCTTCCTCAAGGATTGCGGCATCGAGAATGCTTTTACGTTTTTCACGTTTCAATTCTCTGTAATATTCACGTTCCCACTGTTTTTCAACGATATTCATATCCGGTTACCTTTCTTTATAATTATTTCCACCGCAGCTGCTGATTCATTCAAGTCCCGCTCTTGCGGGACCTGGCGCGGAACCCGGGCCGGCACTGCCGACATCTTTCTTTCCGGGGGACATCCGTTTTGCGCCGGCCAAAGCGGAACGCTGACCGACTCCGCTGCGTTTAACAGCAAACGACGCCTCCGTAAGGGCCACAGCAACAGAGATTCAAAACCATACAGGCCATGCATGTCGTG
>CAZRNI010000283.1:1600-3366 GCA_964601425.1 uncultured Eubacterium sp.
GCACAGACCGGCGCCTGATTGCTGCCCGGTCTGACAGTCTTCATATCCAAAACCGCGTCCCATATCCTGATACCAGCCATCCGCACCGGAAAGCTGGCTGTAAAGCTGCTGATACTGCATGTTATCCGGTTCCATGGAAGCCGCGCGCTTTGCGTCCTCCACAGCATTTACATTGTTTCCGACGCCGGCATTTGCAAGTGCGTGATAATAATACCAGACTGCTGTCCTGTCGGGAATATCCTCCAGTACATGAAGCGCTTCGGTGTAGTGCCGGCTGTTCAGGTAATTCAGCACGGCACGCATCTTTGGATCTTCGGAGGCTGACGCACCCCGGCCGTAGCCATATGCTCCATAGCCATTGAATCCGCCCCATGAACCCGAAGCCGCATTTCCGGCAGTCCCGTGCTCACGCTCCTCTATGATCTGATCGTAGGCCTGCTGTACCTGCTTAAACATTTCTTCGGCCTGTTCTTTATTCGGATTGTTAATATTCGCATCCGGATGATACTTTCTGCTCAGCGTCCGGTATGCTTTTTTTATTTCATCCATGTCAGCATCTCTTGAAACGCCGAGCACTTTATATGGATCCTGCATAATCATCCATCTGATAATTCAGATGCTCCTTATCATTCTCTTACATGTCCGGTTCGGACTTCCGCTTCCCGAAAGGACCGCGTCCCGCGCGTTCTGAAATCCACTCTTTCCCTGACAATTTCGGACTTTCCACCCACAGGCCGGAATACAAAACATTGCGCAGCAAATCTGCATATTCCACAATCGGAAGACGCTCAAATGCTCTTGCTGCCGAAGCAGCCATCATTGTCAGAATCTCATTGGCGCGTTTCTGAAAATCCGGCTCCTCCGATAGCGCGAGAAACGGATTGTAATTCCCATTCTTCCGGTCTTCCTCCAGATCGTCGTACGCATCTTTTAAATAAATAAACTTTCCCAGATAGAACCCTGTCTCCCCGAGCGAGCGGCTCCAGTGATCCTTCTTCCAGGTGAAGATTTCCCGCATCAGCGTCCCGGTAAGACCGGCTGCCAGGTCAATATCACTGCTCCCGGCCTGCTCTGTTTTGTGCAGCTCCTTCAGATACCGCCGGATCGCCTTAACCTTTTCCGGATAGCGGGCTGCCGTTTTTCGATACGCCTTCGTCAGAAAACGGGCGGCGGCCAGACTTTTTCTATTAGTATCGTCAATCCAGTCATCAATCAGATTGTGATAAACCAGCAGCAGATTCATATCTGCAGCATATGCTGTAAACTGATTGCGGAAACACATCCGCTTTGCACCGCACTTGAACAGACAGTGGTGAATCTCCCGCTCTGTCTCTTCTTCGTACAATGCGGTCAGCAAAACCGCCAGAAATGTCATATCATACGTGAGCGTTGCTCTGGAGCGCTGCCCGGAAGTCTCCTTCAGATCCTGACAGAGTCCGCAGTAAAAATGATTATAAATCTCATAATCTTTTACCTTTAATTCATCGCGGTCAATTGTGATATATCCGAACAAGTTCTGTCCTCCGCAGAAACAAACGCCTACCACGCAAGTATACCAAAACCTGATATTTAAGTAAAGCAAAGGGATTATTAAGCATTTCTAAACTGCTGTCCTGCAGAACCCTGCTGCATACGCGGTCCGCAAAAAAGGACTTGCCGTTTCGCACTCAGATTATTACAATATAAAAAAATCATTCACAATTCGTTAAAATGGGGATCTGACAGAAATGAAAAATCTACTGAGAATCATGGCAAGTATCGGTATC
>CAZRNI010000284.1:0-3358 GCA_964601425.1 uncultured Eubacterium sp.
GAATCTGAATGAGGGCGGACATCTTTCGCACGGAAGCCCTGCAAACTTCTCCGGCACCTATTTCAATGTAGTACCGTATGGTGTGAATGCAGAAGGTTATATCGACTATGATGAAGTTGAGCGGATCGCAAAGGAATGCCGCCCGAAGCTGATTGTCTGCGGCGCAAGTGCATATGCGCGTAAGATTGATTTCAAGCGCTTCCGTGAGATCGCAGATGAAGTCGGTGCGTTCCTTCTGGCAGATATTGCGCACATCGCAGGTCTTGTGGTCGCAGGCTATCATGAGAGCCCGATTCCGTATGCGCATGTAACAACAACGACAACCCATAAGACACTGCGCGGTCCGCGCGGCGGTCTGATTCTTTCCAGTGCAGAATTTGCAGAAGAGCATAAGCTGAACAAGGCAGTCTTCCCGGGAATCCAGGGCGGCCCCCTTGAGCATGTAATTGCAGCGAAAGCAGTCTGCTTCAAGGAAATTCTGGATCCGTCCTTCAAGATCTACGCGAAGAATATTATTGACAATGCAAACGCACTGGCAAATGGTCTCGTCAGCCGTAATATCCCGCTGGTATCCGGCGGAACAGACAACCACCTGATGCTGGTCAACCTGGTTTCTCTGGGAAAAACAGGAAAAGATGTTCAGAATCAGCTGGAGGCAGTCAATATTACTGCAAACAAGAACACGGTTCCGCAGGATCCGAAGTCTCCGTTCGTTACAAGCGGCATCCGCCTGGGAACACCGGCCGTAACAACACGTGGTCTGAATGCAGATGACATGGACCGGGTCGCTGAGGCGATTGCGATGACCATCCATGATCCGGAAACAACCGGCGATGCGGCACGTGCGATCGTGAAAGAGCTGACGGAGAAGTATCCACTGGCATAATTCAGGATTGAAAAATGACTTATCCTGACGCACAGAGAAGAGATAAGGAGGAAAATGATGCCATACCTGTCATTAGAAGAAGAACTGCGCGGCAATTCATATCCGGGACGCGGTATTATCATCGGCCGTTCTGAGGATGCTGCACATGCGGTGATCGCATATTTTATTATGGGAAGAAGTGAAAACAGCCGCAACCGCATTTTTGTCGCAGACGGAGCGGGAATCCGCACGCAGCCGTATGATCCGGCAAAGCTTGAGGATCCGTCACTCATTATTTATGCACCGGTGCGCGTACAGGGTGATAATACGATCGTTACCAACGGCGACCAGACTGATACGATTTTCGAAGAAATGGAAAAGGGCAAGACCTTTGAGCAGTCCCTGCTGCGCCGCGGCTATGAGCCGGACCGCCCGAATTTCACTCCGCGTATTTCCGGTCTGGTAAATATTGAAGGCGGCATGATGAAGTACTATATGTCCATTCTGAAGCGCGAGCCGGCAGAGATGGATCAGGTTAACCGCTATACCTTCCAGTATGCAAACTGTACGCCGGGTGTGGGCCGTTTTATCCATACGTATATGTCAGACGGCGATCCGCTTCCGAGTTTTGAAGGTGAACCGAAGCCGGTAAAAATCGAAGGAAATATTGAGCGGTTTACAAAGACACTTTGGGAAAGCCTCAACGAAGAGAATAAAGTTTCTCTGTTTGTCCGCTACATTACGCTTTCTTCAGGCGAGTATGTTTCCGCAATTATGAATAAGCATCAGGTGCAGTAAGTCAGAATCCGGGTAAAATAAAGGAGATTTTGAAATGAATGAACTTCAGTTAAAGTATGGATGCAACCCGAACCAGAAACCGTCCAGAATCTTTATGGAAGACGGACAGGAACTGCCGGTTACCATTCTGTCAGGACGTCCCGGATACATCAATTTCCTGGATGCATTTAACGGCTGGCAGCTGGTACAGGAACTGAAGAAAGAGACCGGACTTCCGGCAGCGACTTCTTTTAAGCACGTATCACCTGCAGGCGCAGCAGTCGGTCTTCCGATGTCGGATGTGCTCCGCAAGATTTACTGGGTAGATGATCTCGGAGATCTTTCACCGCTGGCATGTGCCTATGCACGTGCGCGCGGCGCGGACAGAATGTCTTCCTTCGGTGATTTTATTGCACTTTCTGATGTCTGTGACAAAGATACTGCACGCCTGATAAAGCGGGAAGTATCTGACGGTGTTATTGCACCGGGATATACAGAGGAGGCGTTGGAACTGCTTCGCTCTAAAAAGAACGGCAATTATGTTGTAATTCAGATGGATGAAAACTATCGTCCGGCACCGCTTGAGCGCAAGCAGGTTTACGGTATCACATTTGAGCAGGGACGTCAGGAACTGCCGATTGATGATGAACTGCTTTCCAATATCGTAACAGAAAACAAAGAAATGCCTGCTGAAGCAATTCGAGACCTGAAGATCGCACTGATCACACTGAAGTACACACAGTCCAATTCTGTCTGTTTCGTCAAAGACGGTCAGGCAATCGGCGTCGGTGCGGGCCAGCAGTCACGCATCCACTGCACACGTCTTGCAGGATCCAAAGCTGACAACTGGTGGCTGCGTCAGTGTCCGAAGGTGCTGGAACTTCCGTTCCGCGATGACATCCGCCGCGCAGACCGCGACAATGCCATTGATCTGTATATCGGTGAGGAATACATGGATGTTCTGGATGACGGAAAGTGGGAAAACATCTTTAAAGTCAAACCGGAAGTATTCACGCGCGAGGAAAAGCGCGCATGGCTGGATCAGATGACGGATGTTGTACTTGGCTCTGATGCATTCTTCCCGTTCTATGACAATATAGAGCGTGCAAAGAAGAGCGGCGTAAAATATATTGCAGAGCCGGGCGGATCCGTACGTGACGATCTTGTTATTGACTGCTGCAATAAAAACGGCATGGTGATGGCATTTACAGGCATCAGGCTGTTCCACCATTAATTGCAAAGAACTTGTATCAATAATAAGACTGACCGGAATATGTCTTCTGGCTCAGGTGGAATTCGCCATCAGACATATTCCGGTCTCTTTTTGCAGGCGGAATTTGCCATCAGACGCATCCCGTCTTGTCTTACAGGCAGAATATGCCGGTGGTTCGTTTTTTACCTCATGATGTTTCATGAGAATGCCGGAAAAAGTAATATGAGAGAAATGGAATTTAAGATGGAGCGGCAGGGACTCGTGGAGATCGGCGATCATGTCGATGTCACAGAGAGCACTCTGCCGACATCCTTTTATTACACAATCATTCCTGCAGTGGCGATGAGCAGGAACTATCAGGGATATGAGAGACTGCAGTCGCGGGAGGGAGTCGTGAAGGATATTCGTCATACCGACCGCGGGTTTTATGTAGTTGTGGCTTTTGACGAGGATGAACCATCTTAAAGGGAGCTTTAAGTGAGTTGTTTCTATTTACGCCGTCC
>CAZRNI010000285.1:0-3347 GCA_964601425.1 uncultured Eubacterium sp.
TCCGATCTCCGATCTCAATCGTCTCAGTTGTCTCCAGCGCTGTCTGATACAGCGCATCGATCACATCTGCCAGTTTCTTCTCGGAATGCTCAATGCGCTTCAGGGCCGGCTTGGTCACCGGATGCTTCGCGACAAAGATTGTACAGCAGTCTTCATACGGCAGAATCGATGTCTCATAAGTTCCGATCTTTTCAGAAATTGCAACAATCTCCTGCTTGTCAAATCCGATCAGCGGCCGGAATACCGGAAGTTTGCAGACAGCATTGGTGCACACCAGACTCTGAATCGTCTGGCTGGCAACCTGCCCGATACTCTCTCCCGTGATCAGTCCCTGCGCGCCGTCCTGTCCCGCAAAATGCTCCGCAATCCGCATCATATAGCGCCGCATAATGATTGTCAGCTCATCGTGCGGGCATTTCTCATAAATGGCCAGCTGAATATCCGTAAAGTTGACGACATGCAGACGGATCGGCCCGCTGTACTTTGCAACCTGTTCAGCCAGATCCACAACCTTCTGTTTTGCGCGCTCGCTGGTATACGGCGGCGCGTGGAAATAAACCGCGTCAATCCGGACACCGCGCTTTGCAATCATATAGCCGGCTACCGGTGAATCGATGCCGCCGGAGAGCAGAAGCATTGCACTGCCGTTTGTCCCGACAGGCATGCCTCCCGGGCCCGGAATGTTTTCAGAATAAATATAAGCCTGCTGGCGCAGTTCCACGGTCAGGCTGATCTCCGGATGGTGCACATCAACATGCAGATGCGGGCATGCCTCCAGGATCACACCGCCCAGTTCACTGGCAATCTCCATGGAATCCATCGGATACTGCTTGCTGGCGCGCCGCGCAAAAACCTTGAAACTCCTGCCATCTGCCTCCTGCTCCGGATAAACCGCCTTCATATAATCCGCAACCCGTTCCGCAATCACCGGAAATTCCAGAGAATCAACCGCAACAACCGGGCAGATGTAGGCAATGCCGAACACGCGCTTCAGCGCTTCCAGCGCTCCGTCGTAATCATATGGCTCGTCCATCGTAATATACAGACGGCCCATTTCCTTAAAAACATGGAAAATGCCGTCCACCGGCTTCAGCGCAGAGCGGATATTCCGGATCAGCGCATCCTCAAAGATGTGCCGGTTCTTTCCCTTGATTGCGATTTCCGCGTATTTTACTAAAAATGATTGATATCTCATTATGTTTTTCTCCTTTATTGATGTCCTGTTTCACAGTCATCTTTATCTTCTGCGGAATCTTCGCAGCTGCGGCACTGCTTTCTGCAGCACATCCAGCGTACAGTCAACTTCTTCAATCGTGTTCATCGCCGAGAAACTGAACCGGATCGCCGATTCCTTCTCCTCTTTGCTGCAGCCGATGGCTGTCAGTGTCGCGCTTCCGGCGCGTTTATGACTCGAGCATGCACTTCCCGCAGAAACATAGATGCCCGCATCCTCCAGCGTGTGCAGAAGCACCTCACTGCGGATCCCGACAAAGGAAGCATTCAGAATATGCGGTACGGATTCCGGGATGTCCGCATGGATCACGACATCCTCCAGCTCCAGCAGTCCGTCATGCAGACGTTTTTTCAGTGCTGTCAGCTGTTCCCGGTTTGCGTCCATGCGGCTGTAGATCTCCTGTGCGGCTCTGGCAAGTCCGGCGATTCCCGGAACGTTGTCTGTACCGGAGCGCATGTCATTTTGCTGTCCGCCGCCGTAAATCAGCGGATTGATCCGCGCCTTTTCCCCGACATACAGGAATCCCGCGCCCTTCGGCCCGTGAATCTTGTGCGCACTGACCGACATCATATCAATTCCCAGCTGTTTCGGATAAATGGGCAGCTTGCCGAACGCCTGCACCGCATCGACATGAAACATCGTATCCGGATTGCAGGCATGGACCACCTTCCCCAGTTCTGCAACCGGTTCGATCGTGCCGATTTCATTATTGACAAACATCACAGAGACCAGAATGGTGTCCGGGCGGATCGCTGCGCGGAGTTCCTCCGGGTCAACCCTGCCCGCCGCATCCGTTCTCAGACGCGTCACTTCATATCCCTGTTTTTCCAGCACTTTTGCAGGCGCAGAAACCGCAGCATGCTCTACCGCACTGATAATGATATGCTTTCCCTTACGTTTCTGTCTGTCTGCCGTTCCGAACAAAGCCCAGTTATTGGACTCCGTCCCGCCGGATGTATAATAAATCTCTTTCGGCTTCACACGGAGCAGTCCGGCGAGTGTTTCCGTCGCGCCGCGGACAAACCGTTCTGCCTCAACACCCTTCATATGCATGGACGACGGATTGCCGTAATCAGCATCCATCATCTGCATCACTGTCTCCCGGACCTCCGGGTAGGGCTGTGTCGTCGCTGCATTGTCAAAATAAATCTGCATCATTTGTATTTCTCTCATGTATCATTCGAACCTGCGCCATAATGCGTCGCAAAATCCATTCTTTCCTGTCTCTGCCTAAACTTCAGGCATCTTCAAGAATATACATTAAAATAGACAGCGCCGCAAGTCCTGCAGTCTCTGTTCTGAGAATCCGCTTTCCAAGTGTTATGGAACGGAATCCGTGCGCGATCGCCTGCTCTGCCTCTGACGGAGCAAACCCGCCCTCCGGACCGATCAGCACAGCAATCCGCTCTCCCGGTGCAATGTCCTGCAGGATCTGCCGTGTCTCGTCCATGTTTTTCGCCAGCTCATACGGCATCAGACAGACCTGAATCCCCTGTTCCTGCACAAATGCGGCCAGCTGCGAGAAGGGAATGATTTCCGTTACCTGTGGAATAATCATGCGCTTCGCCTGCTTCGCCGCACTTTCTGCGATCGCATTCCACCTGTCAACCCGCTTTGCGGCTTTTTTCGCATCATACCGGACAACACACCGCTCCGACGCCACGGGAACAACTGCAAACGCACCGAGTTCCACCGCCTTCTGCACAATGAGATCCATCTTGTCACCCTTGGGCAGACACTGCAATAAAAAAATTTGAGAACGCAGCTCTTTTCCGGGCATCTGTGCGTCCTCAATCTTAGCCAGAATCCGGTCCGGCTCCACCGACTCGATCCGGCAGGTATATTCCCATTCATCGCCGCAGGCCGCCAGAAAAACCTCCCCCGGCCGCATCCGCAGCACGTTCCGGATATGATTCACATCCGGCCCTGTAATCTCCACTGCGGCGTCACTTATCTGACTCCTGTCCACAAAGAATCTGTGCATCGCTTCTCCTTGTTTCTGGAACTGCTGCCGGACGCCAAATGTTCCGGATTTTCACGAACACTGCCCCACTTGCAAAGCTAACTGCAAACTCCGGCTAAACGTCCGGGATGTTCACGGACGATTTGTTCT
>CAZRNI010000286.1:0-3337 GCA_964601425.1 uncultured Eubacterium sp.
AACCATACAGATGGACATCGTGTTGTTCCAGAACGCGGGAGCGCGCCTTGAGTTTCCATTTGCTGTAATTCAGCCGCCTTCGGACTGTATCTTCGGAAATACCCAGCTCTCTGGCAATTTCATTGACGCTTTTCTGCTCATAATAGTAGAGCACGGTACAGAGACGCTGATCATCCGGGAGTTCCCGCATCAGATCCAGCAGAAGTGCTGCCGCGACCCGTTCTTCCATCTCGATTTCAGGAATTTCAGCAGGATATTCATCATCGAAATCCGGCGTTTCTGCGGTGTCCATCTGCATGCGGGAAAACAATGACTGTGAGCGCTTGCGCAGCCAGAGAATCGAGCGCGTGTAGGCAGTGATTGTCATCCATTCCGAAAGCTGCTCCGGGCCGCGCAGCATGCGCAGCCCTTCGATTGCAGAGACATAGGTCTCCTGCAATAGTTCGCGGGTGATATTTCCGTCCTGAACAAGCGCCCGGATAATACAGTATAGTTTTGTGTAGCTTTGCTCGAAAATCGCAGAAACTGCTTTTGTGTCATGGCTGGCTGCCTGATTGATCAGTTTCTGTGTGATTTCAGTCTGTTTCTGCTGCATAACCATTCTTTCCTGTTAAATAACCCCATGCTTATGATATTAAATCAGATGGTCAATATTATAGTGAACTTCGTGCAAATTGTCGAATTATTTTTTCATAAACAATTTTGCGTTTGTTCAGATCTGCCTTGTGGCGGATTGAGTGTGCAGGAGCCGGGTATCAGATGCTGCACGTTATCAGTTCTGCACTTCGTGGTGGCACTCGAAACAGCCAAAGGTAATCGGAAGGAAGGTGTAACCGTTTTCCAGTGCCCAGCGGATGGCATCCTCAATGCCGTCCTTGGTGTATTCCTTGGTGTCGTGGCAGAGCACGACAGAAATAGACTGCTGCTGGATGCCGTCGATGATGTTCTGGGAAATCTGTTCCGGATCGGTGGTTTCGTAGACATCGCCGTCGTATGCATTCCAGTCGTAATAGTCATATCCTTTTTTCTGTGCCTGAACGGTCAGGCGTGTCATCAGACCTTCATTGCCGGCGCTGACGGTGTTGGAACTGCCGCCGGGGAACCGCATGATATTGGTGCGGCTGCCGGTTTGCTGTTCGATGATATCATTCATGGCGTCAAAGTCTTCCCAGAATGCGTCCTCGTCTGCATAAATTTTGTCGTAATCATGCGTCAGGGTATGAACGCCGACGGTATGTCCTTCGGCTGCTTCCCTGCCGATCAGATCCAGATACTTGCCGGTGCCTGTGACAAAGAAAGTGGCTTTTACATTATATTTTGCAAGAATATCAAGCAGTTCTGCCGTGTATTCTCCCGGACCGTCATCGAATGTCAGGAAGACAATTTTTTCGCCGTTTACCGCAAGCGAAGGATCATTTTTCGGCAGCGGTTTTACAGTGACCGTCCGCTCTGCAGTTGACGCGTTTCCATGCGCGTCCTCGCTTGTATATTTCAGCGTATAAGTGCCTTCTTTATAATTGTCGACCTTTCCTTCCACCTTTACTTTGGAGGTGATGTCTCCGTCCAGATCATCTGTTGCGGTGAAGGAATCCTTCCATTCATCACCGACAACGATTTCCAGCGGCACATCATCCTTCAGCGTAAGTACGGGTGCGGTTCTGTCATCGTAAACAATGGCGCGGTCTGCCGTCGCGGTATTGCCGGAGGCGTCACTGACCGTGTAATAAACATGGCCGTCCTTTTCTTCGCTGGTGACCTGTGCTGTCAGATCGCCGTCATGATTATCAGAGGCAGTAAATCCTTCTTCTTCATAGGGATGTCCCGGAAGGGTGTAGGCATCCGGATTTGTCGTCAGTGTGATTTCAGGCGGCACTGTGTCAACGACATGAACTACACGCATGGCACCGTCTTTCAGTTCTTCGTATTCCGCAGAATAGGTAACCAGGTAAGTGCCGGGTTCAACAGGCTCCTGATCCATTTTGGTTGTAAACGGCAGGTCAGGCTGGTCATTTTGGTGAATGATCCTGCCCTGATAGGACGCCGATGCCCCGGGATCTTCAAAGGGTGTTCCATACTCCAGTACAATCACCGGGTCGCCGTTCAGAGAAACATCCAGCGTGTATTCGTTTTTACTGCGCAGCGATGCGTAGGTGATCAGTCCGGTGAGGACGAAAACACCTGCAATAGCTGCAATGATGTATGCGGGGCGGATGTTTTTGAATGCCGGGCGTGAAATCCTGCCGGCAAGATGACGGAGCTCTGTTATCCGCTGTCTGGCAGATTTTTTGGGATGAAACTGTTTTCTGCGGTCTGTACTATTTTCAGGTGACCCGGATACCGGGAACTGCCTGACAATGTTTTCGGCCGGAAGCTTGTCGATGTCCGGATTCAGATCATCGGGATATACGATGTCCAACGGCTGTTCTTTTATAACAGTTGTTTTGTTCTGCGTATGGACTTTGCCGGAAGCGGCGCGCTTTTTATCGCGCCGTCGTGTGTAATACCGGCTGCGCGATTCTTTCAGACGTTTAAAATAATCAAGAACAGACAGAAAGACCTGCCGGACTGCGGCAAGCAGACTGCTGAGTATATGTAAGAATTGTTTCATTTTATTTATTCTCCCCAGACAGAGTATAGCACCGTGTGATTCCGGTTGACAAGGTCATTCACTGCAATTACAATTTACAGCGTTCTGATGTTTATTTTGTGAAATGATAAATACAGCAAAAGCAGAGACACCGCAGAGTTGTTCAGAGAACAGGCACTTCAAGCGCTGCGCAGCTTGTGCGCGATCAGAGATCGCGATTGAGAAGATGGAGTGAACTATATGGCAAGAGAAAAGAAGGTTATCAATTTTACAGAGGGGAAAATTGTCGGCCCGCTGCTCAGATTTGCGCTGCCGGTTATGTTTGCGCTGTTTCTGCAGTCGATGTACGGCGCGGTGGACCTGTTTGTCGTGGGTCATTTTGCGGAATCGGCAGATGTTTCTGCAGTTTCAACGGGCTCGCAGGTGATTTTGACGCTGAACAGCCTGATCATAGGTCTGTCCATGGGCATTACGATCGTGCTGGGGCAGCAGATCGGACGCGGGGAGGCAGAGACGGGCGGCGAGACGAGCGGCAGCGGCATCGCGCTGTTTGCGTGTGTCGGTCTGATCCTCACAGCCGCGATGGTTGCTTTTGCGGCACCATTTTCTTCGGCACTGCAGGCGCCGGCAGAGGCGTTTGACCAGACCGTCGCTTATGTCAGAATCTGCGGAGCCGGCTGCATTGTCATCACAGCGTATAATCTGATCGGAAGTATTGTCCGGGGAATGGGAGCTTCCGTCACTCCGCTT
>CAZRNI010000287.1:0-3320 GCA_964601425.1 uncultured Eubacterium sp.
TCTCCCGGTCAATCTTTTCAAATACCTGTGAATCCGTGATGACCATACGCGGCGTCTTTCCCAACTGTGCCAGCGTGTCCGCATACTCAAACTCACGGCAGACAACCGGAATTGCACCTGCATCCAGCAGACCCCTGATCATCATCTGCTGCGGAAGAATCATCCGTCCCTTCGGCGCCGACGCGTCAATCGGCGTCACCAGAATGACAAAATCTCCCCTCTCTACCAGATCCGCCACCAGCGGCCTTTGTTTCTTCGCCTTCGGCGCGAGACGCCCGAGCGCTTCCTTCAATTCATAGATCCCGGCGCCGGTGACCGCACTGGCTTCAAGAACCGAAGATTGCATGTCCATGGCTGGCTCTGCGTGGCTCATTTCCTGCCCATTTTGAGATATGGGGCGGTTCTCTGTCTCCTCCGGCGAATCCTCTCTGAGCCGGGAGACAGAGAACCGTCCCCCGGCTTTACCGTTAATCATTTCCTTCACATGCGCGAGCTTCTCAGCGATCTCCTCTTTGGAGTCCGCCAGATCCGTCTTGTTCAGCACTACCAGATATGGCAGCTTCCGCTCCTGAAACAGTCTGATCAGCTCCCGGTCTGCCTCCTGCAGTCCGGTCTCCGCAGACACAACCAGAACAGCTATTTCCGCGCGGCGCAGCACATTGCGTGTGCGCTCCACGCGCTGCTCTCCAAGCGCCCCGACATCATCGATCCCAGGCGTATCAATGATGACAACCGGACCGAGCGGCAGCAGCTCCATCGCCTTCTGTACCGGATCTGTCGTCGTCCCGGCAACATCCGAAACCAGTGACAGATCCTGGCCCGTCACAGCATTTACAATGCTTGATTTTCCTGCGTTCCGCACGCCGAAGAAGGCGATGTGGATGCGCTCTGAAGATGGCTGTGCCTGCAGACTCATATGGTATCTCCTCTCACATTTTCAATGAGCCAGAGAGAAACGTCCCCATTGACTCACATTGACTCGACTGATTTAGAAATAAAAATCTCTCTTATCAGAATGTGTGATATCAAAAATATGTTCCCGCGCCACTTTTCTGACATTCTCCTGCGGGATGGTCTCGAGTTCTTTCTCGATGAGCTTCATACCGACTTCACGGGTTTCTTCGGAAGCATAGTCTGACAGGAACTCACTCAGTGTCATCAGTGCGTTCGGATGGCAGCAGTTCTGGATCTGGCCGGTCTTGCAGAGGCTCATGAACCGGTCGCCTGTGCGGCCTTCGCGGTAGCATGCCGTGCAGAAGGACGGAATGTAGCCCATATCCATCAGCCAGTGAATAACTTCATCCAGAGAGCGCTGGTCTGATACATCAAACTGCTCTGTGTCATGCGGACGGTCTGTCTCGGTGTAGCCGCCGACAGATGTGCGGGATGCGCCGCTGATCTGCGAAATACCGATAGACAGCGCCTTCTTACGCACTTCCTCGCTCTCACGTGTGGAAATAATCATGCCAGTGTACGGAACTGCAATTCTGATACAGGCAATGATCTTTTCAAACAGTTCATCCGTAATGCTGTTGTCGAAGTCATCCGGATCGATGTCATCCGCCGGTTTGACACGCGGTACGCTGATGGTGTGCGGACCGACACCGAAGACTGCCTCCAGATGCTCTGCGTGCATCAGCTGGCCGACGTATTCATACATGTAATTGTCCAGACCGTACAGAACGCCGAGGCCAACATCATCGATACCGCCTGTCATGGCGCGGTCCATTGCTTCTGTGTGATATGCGTAATCACTCTTCGGTCCGGTCGGATGCAGATGTTCATAATTCTCTCTGTGATAGGTTTCCTGGAAAAGAATGTAAGTACCGATTCCTGCCTCTTTCAGCTTCCGGTAGTTTTCCACTGTCGTTGCGGCAATATTGACATTGACACGGCGGATCGCACCGTTTTTATGTTTGATGCTGTAAATGGTATTGATGCATTCCAGAATATATTCGATCGGATTTTCTGTCGGATGCTCGCCCGCCTCGATAGCCAGTCGCTTGTGTCCCATATCCTGCAGTGCAATGACTTCCTGCTTCACCTCTTCCTGCGTCAGTTTCTTACGCGGAATGTTTTTATTCTTCATATGGTACGGACAGTACAGACATCCGTTTACACAGTAGTTGGAAAGATACAGCGGTGCAAACAGGACGATACGGTTGCCGTAGAATGCCAGCTTAATCTCCTCTGCCAGACGGAAGATCTCCTCATTTTTCTCCGGAATATCACACGCCAGAAGGACTGCCCCTTCCCGGTGTGTAAGTCCCGCGCAGGTCGTCTCTGATCCTTTCCGGACCGGTTTTGCCTTCGCCAGAATCTCATCAATCAGTTCGACATTGTGCTTATTTGCTTCCGCATATGCCAATGTCTCCAGAATCTCCTCATGTGAGATAAATTCATCCGCCTTCATTGATTTTACGTTGTAAGCTGCCATGTTTTTTTACTTCCTTTCTACTGTTTTCCTGTTTCTATGCTGTTTCCGGCTTTCGAATGTCACACCGGTGCATATGCCGCCTTTACACTGATACCGGGCAGTTTTCCGATCTTCCCGGTCAGCGCTGAGATTACATCGTTCGGTGCATCCATTGCAATCGATACGATATTGATTCCGCGTTTTTCATAGGGGATTCCCATTCGTCCAATGATATACGCGCCATATTCATGAAGCAGTGCATTCAGTCTTCCGGCTGATTCTTTTTCCTTAACGATAATCCCAACTACAGCAACGCGCGTTTCCATGTATGATCTCCTTCCATCAGTTTCCGGCAGACATGTCCACATTCCATCCGTCTCCCGTAAACATGTCCACATTCCTGCTGCTCCTACAAATCCGCAGATGCCGTACAGCAAAAACCCCCCTCTGCCTTCCGGCAGAGAGGGTAAGAATACAACACATATACCGGTTCACAGATCACTGTGCCGGTTTCGCCTGTCTTACATCTTCTGCTCGGAAACTCCTTGCATTCAGAATGTCAGATTCTGTTTGATCCGGATGGTCAGATTATCTTCCCATTCAGATATATAAAGCATAAAATACAAATTGTATGGTAGTCAAGTATAACCCTTTATACAGCGTCCCACATTCTCGTGCCATCGCAGACATGTGAGATGCAGCAACGTGCCATCTCAGTCACACGTGAGATGCAGCAACGCGCCATCTCAGTCACAAGCCACCATTGGCCAGTATAATCAGAACACATCTCACCCACGCCCCGGCGCGTCTCCCCGATCCGTCACAACCTCGCACCCGATGCTCTTCATACGCGTCTCCAGACAATCTCTGCACTGGGCGGATTCATCACCGGTACAGATCTTAT
>CAZRNI010000288.1:0-3319 GCA_964601425.1 uncultured Eubacterium sp.
TGAGACTGCTGCAGACCCCGGAGAACATTTACGCGAGTGCCCGAATGTATCTGTCCATCATGTTCATCGGCGTGCTGGTGATCTGCATCTACAACACCTTCGCCTGCATCCTGCGGGCGCTGGGAGACAGCCGGAACCCGTTTCTGGCGCTGATCATATCAACGGTCATCAACATTGGTCTGGACATTCTGTTCGTTCTGGTCTGGCACTGGGGTGTCGCCGGAGCAGCCATCGCCAGCGTCATTGCCCAGAGCATGGCCGGGACATGGTGCTTCATCTGTTACCGCAGGATACGGCTGCTGCGGGCAGTCCGGGAAGAATGGAAGCCGGAGAAAGCGATGATCCGGGCGCTTTGGAACAAAGGCTTCGCGACAGCGTTCCAGTATTCGATCATCGCCATCGGCGGTGTGGTCGTTCAGTTCGGCATCAATTCCCTCGGGTTCGTCTACGTCGCCGGATTCACCGCGACCAACAAGGTCTACGGAGTGCTGGAGGCAACCTCGCTGGCGATGGGAAACACCATGATGGTCTACACCGGACAGAACTACGGCGCACGAAACAAGGAACGCATCCGCCAGGGCACCCGGATCTCTACCCTATTCGGCGTCATCATTTCTGTGATCCTGGGTATCCTCATGATCACCTTCGGAAAGCACATCCTGATGCTGTTCATCGACAGCGGCAGCGCCTCCGCCGGAGAAGTGCTGGAGGTGGCATACCGGTACCTGTTCAATATGAGCCTGATGCTCGTCGTCCTGTACATTATCAACACGTATCGGTACATCGTCATGGGAATGAACTGCATGACGATGGTCGTCGTGTCCAGCACAGCGGAATTCCTCGGACGGGTCGTCATGACGATCCTGACCCTGACCGTCATCGGCGCAGCAGGCGTGTATTTCATCGAGATCACCGCCTGGGCGTGCTCGGCGCTGACATTGTTTGTCGCATACTTCGTTATCATACATAAACTGAATTTTGGAGGAGAGAATTATGAGCTTCGTACAGCATAAGCCAGTGCAGATTATTTTTGGCCAGGGCAGCCTGAACCAGCTGTCAGAGCTTCCCATGCCGGGAAAAAAGGCCCTGATCGTGATTTCCAACGGCCGGTCAACGAAAGCCAACGGCTATCTAGATCGCTGCCGGGAGCAGCTCGCAAAGGCTGGAGCAGCCTTTGAAGTGTTCGACGAGGTCGAGCCGAATCCCCTGGACACCACCGTCATGCGGGGCGCTGCAAAGGCTGGCGAAACCGGCTGTGATTTCATCGTTGCCCTGGGCGGCGGAAGCGTCCTCGATGCGGCCAAGGTCATCGCCGGCATGGCGACCAACCCGGGAACGGTCTGGGATTACATGCAGGACGGCACCGGCGGAAGAAAGACCCGGCCGGAAAAAGCACTGCCCCTGATCGCGATCACGACGACCGCAGGCACCGGTTCGGAAGTGGACTACTGGGGCGTCATCAACAATGATGTGACCAAGGAGAAGATGACCTTCAGCGGCACCGACCTGTGGCCGGTCTACGCTATCGTGGATCCGGAGCTGATGGCAAAGGTTCCGCCGAAGTTCACCGCACTGCAGGGCTTTGATGCTCTGTTCCACTGCACGGAAGGATATATTTCAAGAAGTCACAATCTGATGGGCGATATGGTCCAGCTGGAGGCCATCCGCATGGTGGGAAAATATCTGAAGAGAGCCGTTGACAACGGTCAGGATATGGAAGCCAGAGAAGGAATGGCGTTCGCGAACAATCTGGGCGGAACATCCATGACACTGTGCGGCTGCACCGGCGAGCACGGCATGGAGCACGCCATGAGCGCGTACCATCAGGGACTGACCCACGGAGCAGGCCTGATCATGATCAGTCTGGCATACTATCAGTATTTCGTGGACCGTCATGTCTGCGATGATCGGTTTATTCAGATGGCAAAGGCGCTGGGCAGGGAAAACGCCAGCGATCCCCAGGAATTCATCGATGCCCTGGCGGAGCTGGAGGAGGGCTGCGGCGTCGGAGATCTGAAAATGTCCGAAGAGGGCATCACGGAGGATGAGCTGGACGCGTTCGCGACGAAGGCCATGGGCACCATGTCAGCCCTGTTCGCCAACGATCCGGCCGCGATGAGCCATGAAGACTGCGTATCAATATTCAGGAAAGCGTACAGATAGGAGGAGTCACAATGAAGAGTCAGGAAATTTTCGAAAGAGCACAGAAGGTAATGGTCGGCGGCGTCTGCGCCGGCGGCAGATACAACAAGGCGAAGAAGGGACCGCTGCTGCTGGACAGGGCAGAGGGTTCCCGCGTCTGGGACGTGGACGGTAAGGAGTATATCGATTTTCACTGCGGCAGCGGCGGCCTGCTGTTTGGATGGAAGAATCCGCAGATCGAAGAGGCCCTGCGGAAGGGTCTGGAGCGCGGCTTCTTCATGAACTTTGACACCGAGGATACAACGGAATTTGCGGAGCTGTTTATGAAGCTGATCCCAACTGCGGAGAAGATCCGCATCACCAATTCAGGCACCGAGGCAACCATGGCAGCCATCCGTCTGGCAAGAGAGTATACGGGAAAGAATCTGATCATCAAGATGGACGGTCATTTCCACGGCATGCACGACATGATCTGGTTCAACGGCGGCTACGGCACGGATCTGGATGAGTACGGCGAAACCAGAACGGTGACTCCGGATTCTCCGGGATTCCCGAAAGGCGCCGAGCAGAACGTGAAGCTGATCGAATGGAATAACATCGATGCGGTAAAGCACGCATTTGAGAAATACCGCGGAGACATCGCAGCCATCATCATGGAACCCCACAGCTACGATCTAGGCTGCATGCCATCCACGAAAGAATACATGCAGGCGGTCCGCAAGCTGTGCGACGAAGAAGGCATCCTGCTGATCTACGATGAAGTGATCACCGGCCTGCGGTTCCGTCCGGGCAGCGCCCAGATGTACTATGGCGTCCAGCCGGATCTCTCAACTTTCGCAAAGGCGGTAGCCAACGGGTTCTCGCTGGCGGTCATCGCCGGAAAAGCAAAGGTGATGGATCATTTGAATCCACTGGGACCGGTGAATGTCAGCGGAACTGCGTCCGGAAACTTTCTGTCGGTCCTGGCAGCGAAGGAATGCCTGAAGATGGCCTCTGAACCGGGATTTTACGATGAAGTTGAGAAACGGGAAACGTTCTTCGGTGACGGGGTAAACGATCTGTTCCGCAAGCACGGCATCTCAGGGCACATCCGTACCATGGGCGCTCAGTTCGGTCTCTACTTCGGTTATGAGGATCCGGATATCGATTATAACCTGGGGGAGACGGTCCGCAGATT
>CAZRNI010000289.1:0-1891 GCA_964601425.1 uncultured Eubacterium sp.
TCATACACTTGCCGCAGTTCTTACAGAATTCCGGATTGATGTGGAAGGTACGCATCGCGCCGCAGACTTTCGCGCGGCACTTATGATTAACAATATGCTCAACATACTCATCACGGAAGGTACGCAGTGTAGAGAGAACCGGAAGCGGAGCGCTCTTTCCGAGACCGCAGAGCGCCATGCTCTTGATCATCGTAGCGAGCTCTTCGAGCAGATCCAGATCCTTCAGTTCGCCTTCGCCGTTGACAATGCGTTCAAGAATCTCCAGCATGCGCTTGGTTCCCTCACGGCACGGGATACATTTACCGCAGGACTCACGCTGTGTGAAGCTCATGAAGAAGCGTGCAACCTCGACCATACAGGTATTGTCATCCATGACAACCAGTCCGCCGGAGCCGATGATAGCGCCGAACTTCTTAACAGATTCGAAGTCAAGCGGCTCATCGAGGTGTTCTTCTGTCAGACATCCGCCGGACGGTCCGCCGATCTGGACAGCCTTAAAGCTGCCGCCGTCTTTCAGGCCGCCGCCGATATCAAAGATGATCTCACGAAGCGTGGTTCCCATCGGGACTTCGATCAGACCTGTATTCTGGATCGAACCGGTCAGGGAGAATGTCTTGGTACCGGTTGAATTTTCTGTACCGATGCTGCGGAACCAGTCAGATCCCTGCAGAATGATCTTCGGTACGTTTGCATATGTTTCAACGTTGTTCAGAACGGTCGGTTTTGCCCACAGTCCCTTCTCAACGGTTCTCGGCGGTTTCACACGCGGCATGCCGCGGTTGCCCTCGATGGAGGCTGTCAGTGCCGAGCCCTCGCCGCAGACAAATGCGCCCGCGCCGCGGTTGATGTGCATATGGAAGTTGTATCCTGTTCCGAGAATGTCATCGCCGAGCAGGCCGACTTCCTCAAGTGTTGCGATCGCCTTGCGAAGTCTTGCGACAGACATCGGATACTCAGCACGGACATAGATATATCCGTTCTCAGCGCCGCATGCATAACCGGCAATCATCATACCTTCGATCAGCTTGTACGGATCGCCCTCCATGACGGAGCCGTCCATGAATGCGCCCGGGTCACCTTCGTCACCGTTACAGACGACAAAGCGCTCTTTCTCCGGCTGGCGTGCAACCTGTTTCCACTTACGGCCTGCCGGGAATCCGCCGCCGCCGCGTCCGCGCAGTCCGGCTGTATCGACTTCATCAACGACCTCTTCCGGCTTCATCTCAAACAGTGCCTTCTGCAGCGCGGTAAATCCGCCGCCTGCAAGATACTCGTCGAAGGACTCTGCGTCGTATTTTCCGCAGTTTTCCAGAACGATTCTGGTCTGCTTTGCAATAAACGGAATGTCATCCGGTCCGCGGAACGCCTCTTCACCCTGATGGTAAAGCAGGCTTTCAATGACATCGTCCTGACGTACGGAACGCTGCCAGATTTCTTCACAGTTTTCCGGTTTTACTTTGATGTACTGGATAACATCGTCGCCCTTCTGAATCCGGACAAGCGGTCCGAGCTCACAGACGCCCTGGCAGCCGGTCTTCTTGACGCCGAGTGCATTCTTGACATCGCTGACAACTTCGCTGTCATGCGCGTCTTCATCGTGCGGCTTGAAGTCAAGTACGACATTGTGGTCGTCCTTCGCGAGTTTGCGGAACTCCTCATAGACCGCCTCTGAACCGGATGCAATACAGCCGGTACCGGAACATACAAGAATGCGGCAGCCATAAGAAGCAAGAGTCGCCTTCGCTGCTTCGGTCGTCTGGATTAATGCTTCTCTGCTGTTAATCATTTCTTATCACCTCGCAATTCCTGGATCAGCTCCTGTACCTTCTCCGGCGTCATTTTCGGATGAACGTCTTCGTTAACCATGACTGTCGGCGCAAGGCCGCACGCG
>CAZRNI010000289.1:1901-3304 GCA_964601425.1 uncultured Eubacterium sp.
CACGCGCCGAGGCAGGAAACGGTCTCGACCGTGAACAGCATGTCATCCGATGTGTGCTTCTTTGCGCTCAGGCCCAGCTCCTTCTGGAATGCCTCCAGAATCGGAACGGACTTACGCACATGACAGGCAGTTCCGTCACATACCTTAACGACATACTTGCCCTTCTGCTCGAAGGAGAAGTTCTCGTAGAAGGTCGCAACGCTGTATGCCTTCTCCCGGCAGATAACGATATTCCGCCTGAATATCCTGCATGATCGGAATCAGAGATGCGGCTTTCTTACCGTAATGTTCGATAATTTCATCCGCTTTCTGATAATAAGCCTCTTCCAACATCTATCTACCCTCCTTGCCCGCGAAACAAAAACAGCCCGCTTCAGAAAAACAAAATCTTCTCTTTTCCTTCAGCGCGCCGCCATGTTCCACAATTATAATGTTATAAAAAGATTATATAGGAAATAACCCTGCGAAACAATGGCTTTTTTGTCATTTTTCACAAAAAAAGAGCAGTTGCGGCGCGGAAAATTAGTCTAATTTAACTTTCTGTGCCGTATTTCTGCTCTTTTTGCGAATATTTCAGGCTGTGATTTTGTATATGATCCCGCCGGATGCGCGGAAACCGGTTTTCCTGCCGGATTTTGGCGGCAAAATCCCGGAACTCCGGTCAAGATCTCCCCCTGTTCATTCTATCCTTCAATTACTTTTACATATACTTTTCTGGACCTTGGCCCGTCGAATTCACAAAAATAAATTCCCTGCCAGGTACCCAGTACCAGGCGTCCGTCTTCAATCAGAATTGTCTGGGAAAATCCGATCATGCTGGCTTTCAGATGCGCCGCGGAATTGCCCTCTGCGTGACGGTAGCCGTCCTCCCAGGGCACCAGTTTGTTGATCTCCATGGTAAAGTCGCGCACCACATCCGGATCCGCATTCTCATTAATTGTAATTGCGGCTGTCGTATGCGGAACATAGACGATGCAGATACCTCTGTCGACATTTTTCTCCCGTACGACGCCCTGCACCTGACGCGTAATATCTATCATTTCAGTATGTTTATCGGTCTGTACCGAAAAGCCGGTAATTCTTGACATATGCTGCTCCTTTCCCTCCCGCTCAGAATTATTATAGCATGATCTTCGCCGGAATAGCATGGATTTCCACCAGGACTTTTTACCTTTTATCTATCTATATTTATTCTTGCACTTATAATATTTATTTCTTCTATACATAATTTGTTCCTGCGCCTATAATATTTATTTTTTCTATACGTAATTTGTTCTTGCGCTTATAATGAATACATGATAATATACTCATATGAATAATCATTCATATGAGTATTGTGAAATTTTTCCTTACAGGAGGCGTTTATATGGCTGAAACCATCCGAAAAATCCCGATTGATTATG
>CAZRNI010000290.1:0-3299 GCA_964601425.1 uncultured Eubacterium sp.
CATTTACAGGGACCTTCATCTCACCAATGGAGTCATGCTCGATTCTATATTCCATTTTGTTCCTCCTCGTATTTTATGCCTGGGAAACAAGCTTTCATTGAGATATAATGCAGCTTCGGCCCCTCAACTATTTTCCCTGTTCCTGCCCTATTCTAGCATGGAATCTATATAAAAAGGAATAATGAAGACAAAAAAGATGCACGGTTTTATTTCCGTGCATCTTCCATCATCCTGCCTTAAATTATACATTCCGTGGACGCGATTCTTTTTCTTTTCAAAAACCGGCTGCGGCATCATCTTCACCGGCTGCGGCATCATCTTCACCGGCTGCATCTGAGGTACTACTGCTGCTGTCGATTATATTTTCTGTAACAGATCCGCCGGATACCTCTTCTGTCCCGGTTTCACCGACTGAATCAGGTGTATTGGCTGTATCAGGTGTATTACTGCTGCCGGATGCCTCTTCACCATTTTCCGCAGCTTCTGCTTCAGCCAGTGCATCCTCCACGCCGATCAGACTGCAGACTGTAATCTCATAGCGTTCCGGATTTTCAGCGACATCCGCATTTTTGATTTCTATTTCGCCGCTGGTGATCTTATCCGTTAATGCAGTCTGCTCTGCATCTGTGAAACTCTGAAACTGTCCTTCCTTTAATTGCAGCGTCACACCACCCTCGGACAAACCAAAGAAATTTTTCTCGCCGCCTTTTAGCTCTCCCTTTTCCAGATCCTTTAATGCCAGCTGTACGACGTTTATATGATTGATACCGGATGCTGCAACAATACTGTCGGACGTATCCAGCTGGTTGATATCTGCTGTAATCACCTTTCCGCCAAACTGCGCGGCACTCTCCGGCCCGATAAATTCCGGTCCGCTGCCGCAGACACTGATCAGTTCGCAGCCTTCCCGGAACCAGTTTCCGATCTCAGAAACCAGTGTCGGACTGATTGCATTGGATGTCGTCAGCCGATACCGTATCTCTACCTCGCCGTCTGAATATCCCATAGCTTTACCGGCTGCTTCAGCACCCTGAATAAACCCGGAGCCATACATTCTGTCGTCTTCCCCTGCACTTCCGCCAAGAAATCCGATTTTCCTGTACCCCTCTGAAACTGCCGCATAGCCGGCAAGAAACCCGGCTTCCTGCCGATTGCACATGACACTGAATGTATTCCCGCGGATCCGGGATTTTCCCGAACCGCTTCCATTGGTCGGAATATCATCGATCAGGACGAATTCCGTCTGGTTTTCCCGCTGCTGCAAATCATATACAGCGCTCGCCATTTCGTCACCAACACAGACAATTACATCAGCACCCTCGTCAATTGCATTCATCATCGCAATGCGCGAACCGGCTGCTGACAGATCCGGTGTGTAAATAGAAGCCTCCGCCCCGCTCTCCGCAGCATATGCAGAAACCCCCTGCCAGATTTCCTGACATACCTCATAGTCTGCGCCGGATTCTGTATTACCGACAAAGACGATCTTTCGTGTCTCATCGCGTCCCCCGCAGCCGGACGACGCCATAACCGAAACACCGATCAGCATAAACAGAGCAATCCGCCCTGCAATACTCTTCAACATTTTCAATTCTCCCCTTTATGCCGCCAAATCTGTTGATATGCGCTGCTGTTTCCGGCGTTTCATTACCGTAAATGTAAACTGCCTTCTCCTGAGCCATCCCATTCAACAGAAACATTTTCCAAATAAAATAGCCCCCGAAACGGGAGCAGAATCACCAAAGAAACCGTCACAAAATACACGGGCCCTTCTTCCCGATTTTGACGATTATCCCCTATGATTCATTTATACTCCAAGTAACAGTATACAAAACAAGCTTCTTAAATGTAACCCCTCAATAAAAAATTATTTATTTTGATTGTGTTAAGTTTTTGTAATACTTTTCAGGAGGGCCCTGTGTTATACTCGTAACGTGATTTTGCAGTCTGCAGGAGTATACATCAAATATCATGAATCAATCTCAGAAACAGACATCCTTCTGGACACGTACACCCGTGATCATCATTGCGGCATTTATCTGCGGCTTCCTGTGGGGAAGCGCCTTTCCCTGTGTCAAAATCGGTTACCGGCTGTTTGCAGTCGCGTCAGACGATACAGCCTCGCAGCTGCTGTTCGCAGGGATCCGTTTTGCGCTTGCAGGCGTTCTGGTTATTCTGTTTGGGAGCATCGGCGAACGACGCCTGCTCCTCCCGGTTGGAATTTCTGAAGGTAAAGACTCAGGCCTTATCAGCATGGATTCTGTCAAAATGATCGTAATTCTGTCAGCATTCCAGACGATCGGACAGTATTTCTTCTTTTACATCGGCATGGCACACGCATCCGGTGTAAAAGCATCTGTTACAGAGGCATCTTCCACATTCTTCGCAATCCTGATCGCAGCACTGATCTTCCATACAGAAAAACTGAATTTTCGGAAGATCGCCGGCTGTCTTATCGGCTTTGCGGGCGTTCTGGTCATCCTGCTCCCGGGAAGTACGCTCGATCTCCAAATCCGGTTCACCGGCGAGGGATTTATCCTGATTTCCACATTGATGTATGCAATGTCATCATCAGTAATGAAGCAATACTCCCGCCGCGAAAAGACCTTCGTGCTCTCCGGCTATCAATTCATCTTCGGTGGAATTGTTCTGGCTATAACAGGTGCCGCAATGGGCGGGCATCTGTCAGACTTTACGCCTGCATCCACGACCCTGCTGCTCTATATGTCATTTATATCAGCCGCAGCCTACACACTCTGGAGTATCCTGCTGCGCCACAATCCCGTCAGCCGGATCGCGGTTTTTGGCTTCATCAACCCTGTTATGGGAGCCATTCTCTCCGCCCTGCTGCTGGGTGAACAGAACCAGGCCTTCAGCATATACGGACTGCTGTCGCTCATCCTCGTAACAGCCGGCATTGTCATCGTATACCGCCTCGGCGGGCGGGAGACAGGGGACGGTTCTCTGTCTCCTTCGTGATCTCGGTGAGTCACGGAGAAACGTCCCCATTGACTCATCAACTCACCATGATCCGGATGATTATCCCGCATAAAAAAGGAGACAGAGAACCGTCCCCTGTCTCCTGCGAAAAAACACACTTGCAGTCCTACGGGCAATTTGTTACAATCAGTAAAGCGTTCATACAATAACTTGCAGAGGTACTCAAGTGGTCCAAGAGGTGGCACTCGAAATGCTATAGGCCGGTATCCGGTGCGTGGGTTCGAATCCCACCCTCTGCGCTCAAAGAAATCCAGTCTGCATGCGGGTTTGCGGCATGCGGGCTTTTTCTTTTGCCTCGA
>CAZRNI010000291.1:0-3235 GCA_964601425.1 uncultured Eubacterium sp.
CTCACCCAGACCCTTGAAACGCTGGATCTTATTGCTGTTGTCGCGGCCGACTTCGTCCAGGATCCTGTTCAGCTCATCATCACTGTACGCATACCAGATCTTTTTGTTGCGCTCCAGTTTATACAGCGGCGGTTTTGCCAGATATACATGTCCCTGCCGGATCAGTTCAGGCATAAACCGGTACAGAAATGTCAGCATCAGCGTCGCGATATGTGCGCCGTCTACGTCCGCATCCGTCATTATAATGATTTTATCATAGCGAAGTTTTTCGATATCAAAATCTTCATGAATACCGGTTCCGAACGCGGTAATCATGGATTTTATTTCTTCATTTCCGTAAATGCGGTCCAGACGGGCCTTTTCCACATTCAGGATTTTTCCGCGCAGCGGAAGGATCGCCTGTGTCGCGCGGTTTCTTGCCGTCTTGGCAGAACCGCCTGCCGAGTCACCCTCTACAATATAAATCTCACAGTTTTTCGGATCCTTGTCCGTACAGTCCGCAAGTTTTCCGGGAAGAGAAAATCCTTCCAGCGCAGATTTTCTTCTCGTCAGATCGCGGGCCTTACGGGCCGCCTCTCTCGCACGCTGCGAAAGAACAGATTTTTCAATGATAATTTTTCCGACCTGTGGATTCTGCTCCAGGAATACTTCCAGATTTTTGCTGAGAATCGAATCAACGGCACTGCGCGCCTCGCTGTTGCCGAGTTTCTGCTTTGTCTGTCCTTCAAACTGCGGATCCTGAATCTTAATGCTGATAATCGCCGTCATACCCTCGCGGATATCCTCGCCCGAAAGATTCGGTTCGCTGTCCTTAAGCAGCTTATTCTTTCTTCCGTAATCATTCAGTGTCTTTGTCAGGGCATTACGAAATCCCATAATATGCGTGCCGCCCTCCGGCATCTGAATATTATTGACAAATCCATATGCATTTTCCTGGAAAGAGTCATTGTGCTGAATCGCAACCTCCACCAGTACACCGTTCTGCTCGCCCTCACAATAAATAATGTCATTGTACAGCGGCGTCTTGCTGTTGTTCAGATATGCGACAAATTCACGGATACCGCCTTCATAGTGGAAAGACCTCTCGACAGGCTCTTCCGCCCGGAGATCCCGAAGCGTAATACGAAGACCCGCAGTCAGAAAAGCAGTTTCGCGCAGTCTTGTCTTCAATATATTAAAATCGAATACTGTTTCTTCAAAAATTGTATCATCCGGCAGGAATGTTACAACCGTACCGGTATCCTCCTGTTCGCAGGTGCCCGTTACTTCCAGTTTACTGACAGGTTTGCCGCGCTCATAGCGCTGTGTATAAATCTTCCCGCCACGGCGCACGTTTACTTCCAGCCAGTTAGATAGTGCATTTACAACAGATGCACCGACACCGTGAAGACCGCCGGATACCTTATATCCGCCGCCGCCAAACTTTCCGCCGGCGTGAAGAATTGTAAAGACAACTTCAACAGCAGGAAGACCTGATTTATGATTGATATCGACCGGAATGCCGCGGCCGTTGTCACTGACACGGATTACATTTTCCGGAAGAATTTCCACAGTGATATGATTACAAAATCCTGCCAGTGCTTCATCGACCGAGTTATCCACAATTTCATAAACCAGATGGTGCAGACCTCTTGATGAAGTGCTTCCGATATACATACCCGGACGTTTTCTGACAGCTTCAAGACCTTCCAGAATCTGGATCTGATCTCCGCCGTAATTCTGCTGTTCTTCTACCTGGATATTTTTGTCCAATGCCATTTGTTTGTTCTCGCTTTCTTCTTGCCGGCCGGGAGATGATATAATTCTTCTCCAGGCCATTATCTATTCTGCATTCTCGACATGCCCTGCCTCTACGTGGAATACTCTGTCGATCGGGAAGTTCCGTTCCCGCAGATCATCCATGCCGGTGCAGGTGAGAAATGTCTGTACGGAACCGATTGTTTTAAGCAGATCACTCTGTCTTCTGCTGTCCAGTTCTGAAAGAACATCATCCAGAAGAAGGATCGGTTTTTCGTGAATCTGCTGTTCGATTAATGTAATTTCTGCCAGTTTCAGAGAAAGTGCTGCACTTCTCTGCTGCCCCTGGGATCCATAATGCCGGAGATCAATACCGCTTACAATGACCTTAAAATCATCTCTGTGCGGACCTGCTGTTGTCTGCCTGAACTTTTTATCCTTTTCACGGGATTCGCGAAGTTTTGTCCGGAATACTATTTCTTCTGTATTTGGTTCATACTGCAGCACAATCTGTTCTCTGCCGCCTGTAAGTTCACTGTGCCGACCCTGCACAACAGCTTCCAGTTCATGTATCATTTTAGTCCGGCTGTTGATCAGATAACTTCCATATGATATAAGCTGTTCATCCCATACGTCCAGCGTGGCCTCCAGTGATCTGTTGCCGGGCAAATCTTTCAGGAGTTTATTTCTCTGCAAAAGAATTTTCTGATAGGCACTCAGCTGATGCAAATAGAACGGATCCATCTGTGAGAGCAGTGCATCCAAAAATCTGCGCCTGCCGCCGGGACCTCGTTTGATAATATTCAGATCTTCCGGTGAAAAAAATACCAGGTGGACCAGACTCAGCAGCTCTGCCGCCTTCCGGATCGGAATACCGTCAATTGCTACGCCTTTTGACTTATTCTTTCGCAGGTGCATATCAATCCGCCGCTGCACGCCGCTTTTTTTCAGGTGCATCCGGATATGTGCTTCATCCTGACCGAAACGGATCATCTCACTGTCCTTGCTGCTGCGGTATGATTTAGAAGTTCCGCACACATTGACAGATTCAAGAATATTCGTCTTTCCCTGTGCATTGTCCCCATAAAAAACATTCGTACCGGAATCAAATGTAAGGGATAGTGTTTCATAATTTCTGAAGTTTTTTAAATCCAGATATTCTATGTACATTTTTTCCTTATGGAGACATGAGACAGATATTTGTCTCCTCGCTCAGATAGAATTCGCAGGAGACAAATATCTGTCTCATGTCTCCCTGTCAGGCCGGAATACTAACCTGGATCAATTTACAATTTTGTATGTCTCGTTCTGATAGTAGAACGTATCGCCCACATACAGCTTGCGGCCTCTTCGGGTATCGACTTCGCCGTTTACTGTAACTTCACCGCCCTGAAACACTTCCTTGGCTTCAAATCCTTCATCCAAGAGACCTGCCAGTTTCATAGCCTGGCCGAGTTTGATGAAGTCGTCTCTAATCTTAATTTCTTTCATATACTAT
>CAZRNI010000292.1:0-3222 GCA_964601425.1 uncultured Eubacterium sp.
TTCATCAGAACGGATCGAAAGCGATCGCACAGCTGAATCACGCAGGAAGCGCTGCGTCAGAAGCTGTTACCGGAGAACAGCCTGTTTCGGCCAGCCGTGTCATCTTGCCGGTGACGCCGCCGATGGGTGACGGAACGGTTCCGGAAGAACTGACAGAAGCGCAGATTGCGGAAATTGTGCAGGCATTTGCCGATGCGGCTGTGCGCGCTAAGGATGCGGGCTATGACGGTGTGGAAATCCATTCCGCCCATTCCTATCTGCTGAATCAGTTTTATTCCCCGCTGACCAATCAGCGGACTGACGCGTACGGCGGCAGTCTTGACAACCGGCTGCGGATTCACCGGGAGGTAATCGCGGCTGTCCGGTCGGCGGTCGGACCGGATTATCTTGTGGCACTTCGTCTGGGCGGATGTGATTACATGGAAGGCGGCAGCACAATCGAGGACAGTGTGTATGCCGCAAAAGTGTTTGAGGAAGCGGGGGTTGATCTGATTGATCTCTCCGGTGGTATGTGCCGGTTTACGCGTCCGGGCCACGAAGAGGCTGGCTACTTTAAAGATATGTCACTTGCAGTGAAGGCGGCGGTCAATGTCCCGGTAATCCTGACCGGCGGCGTAAAAACGGCAGAACAGGCAGAAGCACTTCTGGCAGAAGGCGCGGCAGATCTGATCGGCGTCGGACGTGAACTCCTGAAAAACCCGAAGTGGGCGGATGAGCAGCTAGCGTAACCTGATTTTGGAACAGATGAGTACCTGAAGGAATCCGTCTGCAGGATTTCGGCTGGACAGCATCATGATGAAGACAGAAGAAAGATAACAGGGAGCGCACCATGGTTTTATATTACTCAGCAACGGGAAACACAGAGTATATTGCGAAACGGATCGCAAAACGGCTCGATGATGAATGTCTCAGTCTTCTGGAACGGATCAAAACGAATGATTTTTCAGAGCTGCATTCGGAGCGGCCGTTTGTGATCTGCGCGCCGGTTTATGTGGCAGAAATGCCGACATTTCTGCGGGATTATCTGAAAAAGGTACCGATGACAGGCAGCAAAGACGTGTATTTTATTTTCACCAGCGGCGGCTACGCGGGCATTTCCGCGATGCTGGCGAAGCGTCTGATGAAGAAAAAAGGCATGCATTACATGGGACGCGCAGAATTTCAGATGCCTCGGAACTATATGGCCAGCGATATGTATCCGGAACTGGAAGAAATTCTGGATCACGATGCCGCCGCAAGTACCCTCGCCGGACAACGCGGAAAGCGACTGGCTGCAGATCCCGCGCGTCGTGGAGCGGATCCGGAATGGGAAACCTCTGAAGGCGCGGCATATTTACCTGTTTGAGGCGGTTATAACCGTGCCGTTTCACCCGGTCTGGACCAGAACCATGCAGTCCGCCAAACCATTTTATGCGACGGACAAGTGCATCGGGTGCGGGAAGTGTGAGAAGATCTGTCCGCTGAACAATATCTACATGGAAGACCGGCGGCCGCAGTGGAAAAAGCCCTGCGCGCACTGCATGGCCTGTATCGGAAACTGCCCGGTTGAGGCGATTGAGTTCGGAAATATTACGCAGAAAAAGAAGAAATATAATCTGAAGCGGTTTCAGAAGGGGATGAAGAAATAAATGGTGGTGGGGGACGAGATCTTTGTCTCTCTGCTCAGGTGGAATTCGCATAGAGACAAAGATCTCGTCCCATGCAGGTGTAGAATTCGCAGAGAGACAAATATCTCCTTCCCTGCAGGTGTGAAATTCGCAGAAGACAACGATATGGAGGAGGGTTTCAGAATGCAGATTGATAACAATGATATTGCATTATTGCAGGATGAGATCGGAAGAGAAGGACGTGTGGAGGAAGGGATCCGCATGCGCGACCGGTTTATTGAGATCGTGAGAGCGGAGATTACTGTCCGTGTAAGGAGAACTGCACGCTGCATGGTGACTGTTTTGCTTGTGTACAGGTGCACCGGGGCCACCGGGGGCATCTGCCGCTCTGTATGTGGGACATGGTTAATGAGCGCATTGCGGACATTGCCAGCCTGACAGAAGGATCCTTCCGGAAATACATGAAGGATCACCCGGAGAGCGTTAACGGCGCGCCGCGCGGCAAGTCTCAGCTTACGGTGGACCAGTACTATGAGCTGTTTCACGCCTGTTCTGAAGAAACAGAGCGTTGACGAAAGGGCGTAGAGATGGAAAGAATCGCAGTTTACGGTACGGGTACGATCGGATCCTGCGAGGCGACACTGATTACAGGCCACGGGATTCCGTGTGTTGTGATCGGGCACTCGGAGCAGGGGCTGGAGCGCTGCCGCCGGACCATCGCGGAAAACTGGAATGATCTGATCCGGCAGGGACTGGCGGAGGAAAAGAACAAACAGGCAGCGATGAAGCTGTTGACGATTTCATCGGATCCGGCAGAACTGAAGGGCTGCACATTTGTGTTTGAGGCGGTTGCAGAAGATCTGGCAGTCAAGCAGTCTGTTTATGAAAAAATTCTGCAGCATGCGGACACTTCTGTCATCATTGCATCCTGTACTTCATCGATCAATCTTCCGGATTTGTTGAAAACAACAGACAGACCGGAGCAGCTGCTGATCGCGCATCCGTTTCAGCCGGTGCACATGCTGCCGCTGGTTGAGGTCGTACGCCACGAGGGAAATCCGGATGAGGTGATTGAACGGACAATAGCTGTTCTGAAACTGCTTCACCGGGAGACGGTCTTCCTGAAGAAAAGCGTACCCGGGATGATTGTGAATCGCCTTGCACAGGCGCTCTTCCGCGAATCCATTGACCTGATCGAACAGGGCGTGACAACGGCAGAAGATATTGATCTGGCCGTGAAATATGCCGTTGGCATGCGGTACGCATCAATCGGCCTGCTGGAATATTTCGACGCAGTCGGATTTGAACTGGAAAAGGCAATTGCGGAAAATGTCTACCCCGATTTGTGTGATACGAAGGAAATTCAGCGGACGGTACTGGATGGAATTGCAGCTGGCGCGACAGGGCAGAAAGCAGGGCGGGGATTATTTGACTGGTCTGAAAAAGACGCGGATGATTTCCGCATGCGAAAACAAAGTCCGTATTTTGACGGCGTCCGGAAGTGGACGATGCCGGAGTAAATGAAAAGGTCAGGATCCGTGAAAAGATCCTGACCTTTTTTAGTTTGCGCGCCATGGGCGCGCTCTAACGGGTGAAAGTCCCGAGTACGCGTAGG
>CAZRNI010000293.1:0-3184 GCA_964601425.1 uncultured Eubacterium sp.
TGAGCAGGAAGCCCCCACCTCAACGCATCGCGTAGGTGGTGGGAGTATGTCACTAGCTGTTAGGAGGTATCAATATGACAGCACAGGCAAGTGTTAATAAGAGGATCACAACGAGCGATATCGTATTTTGCGGATTGTTTGTCGCGCTGATGGCAGTGGGAGCGTTTATCAAAATTATGATCCCGCTGGGCGTCTTTCAGGTAACATTTTCATTGCAGTTTTTCTTTGCGCTGCTGGCAGGATTTCTGCTGGGCGGGAGACTTGGCTTCCTGAGCGTTCTGGCATATTTGCTGCTGGGGCTCTGTGGTATGCCGATTTTCGCGCACGGCGGCGGTTTTGCTTATGTAATGAAACCGACATTTGGCTTTTTGATTGGTTTTGCCGCGGCTGCGCTTGTAACGGGTGCAATCACAAAAACCATGAAGAAGAAGACGTATCCGCGTCTCCTTTTCGCGGCATTTATCGGAGAGATGGCATATTATCTCTGCGGTCTTGTTTACTATTTCATCATGTTTAATTATGTGCTGACAAACGGGGCAACGATCGGTTTCAGAGAACTGATTGTAGTCTGGTTCCTCAGTACAGTTGTGCCGGACTTTATCCTCTGTGTACTGGCTGCGCTGGTGGCAAGGAGAATGATTCCGATGATGCAGAATCTGCGCAGTCAGCAGGTATGACAGGACTTCTGCAGAAGGTAAGCAGGAATCAATACCGGACCTGAATGCACGGTCAGAGATCACGATCGAAATGCAAACATTTTTCCCGGTACGCGTCAGAGACAATTAATCAGAAATCAGAAGAAGAAAGACATGAATAAAACCGACATAAAGCATAATAAATATAAAAAATGGCTGGCTGTTATTCTCGCGGTGATCTGTCTGACCGCAGCGGGATGCGGCCCGGCTTCCGGATCTGATACCGGAAGTGAGGCAGCTGATAACGGCAGTGGAAACACAACATTCGTCCCGGGATCTTTTGAGTGGTCCGGCGGAAGTGGGAAAATTGAAATGACCTGTCCACAGGTCCGGATGGAAGGTGATCAGGCTTATGCGACGATTGTAATCGACAGTGAACACTATTCCTGGCTGAAGGTGGACGGAAAAGAATATCCGACGGAACAGGGAAATGGAACATCATCGGCAGAAATCCCCGTCATTTTGGACGAAAAGATGGAGATTTCAGGGCTGACAACTGCCATGTCCCAGCCGCATGAAGTTACTTATACGATTTGTGTCGGTTCGAAAGGCACAGAGAACGGGTCAGGTACGGCGGAAAATGAAGGGAGCGTTGCGGCAGACAGCACGGGAGAAGGAGCCGGTGCGGCAGACAGCACGGGAGAAGGAGCCGGTGCGGCAGGCAGCACGGGGGAAGGAGCCGGTGCGGCAGGCAGCACGGGAGAAGAGGCCGGTGTATCTGCGGATGCGATGAAGACAGAGCGCGGTCCGGCTGAAATAGAGGGACTGACCTTTGATCATGCGTTGGAGACAGACTACGCGGAATGCTTTGATGTCTATTATTATCAGGACGGCTTCAAACTGCTTGATATTCACGGCGATACACGCTGTCTGCTGATTCCGGAAGGAAAAGATTTGCCGGCAGGCGTTGCGGCAGCAGATGCATCCGGAAAAGCAGTAGACGGAGATGACGGGGACGCGGTGTTCGGAACGCTTGCAGACGGAGAACGGATTATTGTTCTGCGGCAGCCGGTACAGAAGGTATATCTGGCGGCGACCGCTGTGATGGCGCTGGTGAATTCCATTGACGCACTGGATGCAGTCCGGCTCACGGGAACCGATGCTGACGGCTGGTATCTGGACGCGCCGAAGAAAGCGCTGGAATCAGGGAAAATGATCTACGCCGGAAAATACAGTGAACCGGATTATGAACTTCTCATTCAGGAAGGATGCAGTCTGGCGATTGAATCGACGATGATCGATCACACGCCGGAGGTGAAGGAGAAGCTGGAGGAACTGGACATTCCGGTCCTGACAGATCACTCCAGTTACGAGGAGCATCCGCTCGGCCGCGCGGAATGGGTAAAATTGTACGGCGCACTTTTCAGTCAGGAAGATGCGGCAGAAAAGCAGTTTGCCGGACAGAAGGAGGCGGTTGCTGCGCTGGAGAACCTGGAAAATACCGGAAAGACCGTCGCATTTTTCTATATCAGTCAGGACGGAACTGCTGTTGTCCGCAGTGCGGAGGACTACATCCCGCGCATGATCGAGATTGCCGGCGGACAGTATATTTTCAGTGATCTGGAGGCAGCGGCCGGCAGTTCGGCTGCGGTAAATCTTTCCATGGAAGAGTTTTATGCGACAGCATCCGATGCAGATTATCTGGTCTATAATGCGTCCATTGATGCGCCGCTGAACGGTATGCAGGATCTGCTGGCAAAATCTGATCTGTTCAGTGAGTTTAAGGCTGTACAGGACGGACAGGTCTGGACGACGGACAAGAATCTGTACCAGGCAACAGACAGTATCGGACAGTTTATCAAGGACCTGCATCTGATGATGACGGATGGAAAAGAAGATGAGATGGCATTTTTGAAACGCGTGGTGTAATACGGCAGAAACAGGAATGCTATGTCAGAGGAAGCGGCAGGCGAAACGATATCTTAAGCTGAAATGACGAGTGAAATGATATTTTTCCGGAGAAATAGGACCTGAAAGAACGGTGTGAGGGTATGTGTGAGACAGCAAAAACAAGAAGCCCAAAGAAAAAACTGACCCTTGCGGCACGCGGGAGTCTTCTCTCACGCGCGCAGGTGGAACTGGTGCAGAAGCTTCTGGCGGAGCGAGGGATCAGGACAGAATTTCTTGTTGTGAAGACAAAGGGAGACAAGGACCGCGTCCGCGCATTGAAGGAGATTGGCGGCGACGGCCTGTTTGTGCGCGAGGTGGAGCGCGCCCTGCTGGATGGCAGCGCGGATGTGGCGGTACACTGTGGAAAAGACCTGCCTTATCAGCTTGCGGATGATCTTGAGATTGTCTGTGTGCCGGACGCGGCAAGTGCAGCAGACTGTCTGATCTGGCCGGAAGGCCGGAAGCAGGAAGAACTGAAAGTTATCGGATCGGGCAGTGCCCGCCGCGTGACGGAGCTTCAGAAAATTCTGCCGGGTGTGGTATGCAGGGAAATCCGGGGCAATATTAATACACGGCTGGAAAAACTTCGGGAAGGGCAG
>CAZRNI010000294.1:0-3167 GCA_964601425.1 uncultured Eubacterium sp.
GAGAATACCGGGATATAGCCCATCCAATTAATTCTGAGACGAGAGCCAGAATACAGGAAATCATTCTGGAGAAATACGTAGAGACCGAAAACGAGACCGACATTGAAGACGCATAAATCCTCAGTATTTCAGCTCATTTAATCAGAACTGAATGAAGCAAAGACAGCCCAGATCTCTCCAGAAGGGGAGATCCGGGCTTTTTAAATTTTTTTAAGCTCTGTTTTTTTAATTAAATATTTAGTTTTCAATCTTCATCCGGACGCGGCATTTGGCGCAGTTTTGTGTAAAGAATAACATCGTCGCCCTCCTGCAGGATCAGATCTCCGGTCGGAACCAGGGAGATCCCGCCGCGGTTTACCATGATGATGACTGAGCGCCGGGAAATATCAAGATCCTGAATCGCAGTGCCATTCCAGTCGTGGTTTTTCTGCAGATGAACTTCTTTTAAATCGATCGGCTGATCGTCCGGGATCGGTTCCGCGCCGATGACCAGCCGGTCGCGGGCCTGCAGAACAACATCGCCGCGGGGAATGAGGGTTTCCTTGCCTCGCTGGACAATTGCAATGATCGAATTGGCAGGAAGTCCGATGTCCCGGATTGATTTACCGCACCAGCTGTCGTTTGGCTGCAGCTCGACATTGATAAACCGGATGGATTCTTCGATCGCATATTCACTGATCCGCTTAAGACGCTGGTACTGCTCGACAAAACCGGCGGAAATAATACCGGTTGGAATAGCAACCATGCCGACACCCAGGAAGGTGATGGCGATGCCGACAGCTTTTCCCATCTGGGTTACCGGATAAATATCTCCGTACCCGACCGTAAGAAGTGTAGAGGCAGCCCACCAGATCCCGGAAAATGCATTTTTGAAAACATCCGGCTGTGCTTCATGTTCGATACTGTACATGGCCAGACTGGAAGCCACCATCAGTACAAGAATGATAAACACAGATGAGAGCAGCTGCTGTTTCTTGCGAAGTATGACCTCTGTGATAACATTCAGAGAATCATAATAGGCATTGATGCGGAACAGGCGGAAAATTCTTGCCACACGGAACATACGGAAAGCCGCCGCGCCGGTCGGAAAAAAGACCGGCAGATAATAGGGCAGAAAGGAAAGCACATCAATCACGCCTGCTGCCGAGATGGCATACCGAAGCATGGCCATGCCCCCGGATTTTTGCGGATATAGGTATTTTGCGGTATACAGACGCAGCAGATAGTCAACGGCAAAGAAAAAAACTGTTACAGATTCAATCATTTTCAGCTGCGGACCGAACGCTGTCTGCATAGAATCAAACGTCATCATGATACTTGCTGCCAGGTTGACCAGCAGCAGCGAAGTGCTGATGACATCATAGGCCTGATTCAGCGGTTCATCGATGACACCGACAGAAACCATGTTGAAGAGCTGTTCACGGGTGCTCCGTTTTGAAATTGTCTTCTTTTTTGGGTACTTCATGTATTGCTCCTGCAGTTTTTTTGCGGTAAGGTTAGATACGTTCACAGGCGGATTGCGATGGATGCAGCCGCGGGATGGAACAAATTTATAGTTTGATGATAACACGTATATGAAATACGGGCAATTGCGGAGGCGTTTCCATTGAATTTACCGGTAGAATTTGTCAGAAGAATGAAACAGATGCTCGGCAGCGAAGCGGAAGCTTTTTTTGAGAGTTACGAAGTTCCCGCCCGCCGCGGTCTTCGGATTAATCCGGCAAAGATAACGGCAGCAGAATTTGCAGAGCGGGCTCCTTTTCCGGTGAAAGTAATTCCCTGGGTGGAGAACGGTTTTTATTATCCGGAGGATATCCGGCCGGCACAGCACCCATGGTACCGCGCCGGGTTATACTACCTGCAGGAACCGAGCGCCATGACGCCTGCGGACCGTCTTCCGGTCCGCCCGGGAGAACGTGTGCTTGATCTGTGTGCGGCACCGGGCGGGAAAGCAACGCAGCTGGCCGGAAAACTGTCCGGCAGCGGGTCACTTCTGGCTGCCAACGAGATCAGCAATGCGCGTGCAAAAGCACTTCTGCGCAATCTGGAACTGTTTGGTGTGCCGGGGTGTTTTGTGACCAATGAGCGGGCTGACCGTCTGGCTGAAGCATTTCCGGAGTATTTCGATAAGATTCTCGTGGACGCGCCATGCTCCGGAGAAGGCATGTTTCACAGGCAGCCTGAGGTTGCAGGACACTGGTCGCCGGACCGGGTGTCTGAATTTGCGTCGACACAGCGGCGGATTTTGGAAGAGGCTTTTAAAATGCTGCGGCCCGGCGGTATGCTGATGTATTCTACCTGTACATTCTCTGCAGAGGAAAATGAAGGAAGCGTCGCTGTATTTCTCTCCAGGCATCCGGAAATGCAGCTGACAGAGATCAGACCGTACGAAGGCTTTGATTCCGGACATCCGGACTGGCTGGAAATGAGCAGGATGGAAGAAGACCGGAAACTTCCGGAGTGCGTCACATCTGCGCTTACCAGCTGTGTGCGGATCTGGCCGCACCGGATGGGAGGAGAGGGTCATTTTCTCGCATTGATGCGGAAAGCAGATTGTGAGGGCTTGCATGCAGAAGTGAGAGCCGCTGAAGAGCTCCCGGTCCGAAGAAGAGACAAAGACAACAAAAAAAGAAGGAAAGAACGTCCGGCAAAACATGGAGCGAATGTAAATAAAGGAAAGCGGAGTGCGGGCGGGAGTTCCCTGACGCCGGAGTCCTGCCTGAAGATATTTCTTGATGAGATGGGTATCACATTGCCGGCAGGTACACTTGACTGCCGCAGAGACAGGCTTTATCTCATGCCGGAACTGCCGGCATCCGTGCATGGGCTGCAGTTTTTACGAAGCGGCGTCTATCTCGGAGAGATCAGGAAAGAGCGGTTTGTACCCGCACAGCCGTTTGCAATGCTGCTCGCAGCTTCTCATTGCAGGGAAGAAGCCGTGGTTTCATTTGCTGCGGATGATCCACGTATTGCGGCATATTTATCCGGACAAACGATTACACCCGCATCCGGGGCAGAACAAAAAAAAGACCCGCTTGCCAGCCTTTCGAAAGGCTGGAAGCTGGTCTGTGTAGATGGTTACGGACTCGGCTGGGCGCATTTTGCCAATGGCGTCCTGACAAACAAATACGCTGTATCTTGGCGGTGACTGGGAGCAGATGCTGGGT
>CAZRNI010000295.1:0-1664 GCA_964601425.1 uncultured Eubacterium sp.
GGAGAAAATGTTTCCGCGGGAATAATCATCTGACCGGCGGTGCACATATGTTCCGGGCAGGCAGTTGAAAACTTGAATTACGATCTCTGATCGTGCCGGGAAGGTACGTTGTACCGGCTCCCGTGATCAGGAGGAAACAGGTATATGAAATGTTCGATTCTTACCATCTGTCCGGAGCAATTTGGCGATTTCCGTAAGACACCGGTGATTGCCAGGGCCGAAGCATCCGGAAAACTGTCACTGGAGATTCTGGACATCCGGGATTTCGCGCCGGGAAGCTTCCGGGCAGTTGATGATTCGCCGTATGGCGGCGGCGCCGGGATGATTCTCAGATGTCAGCCGGTAATTGACGCATTGGAGTCTGTCCGCACACCGGAAAGTCATGTTGTGATATTGGCGCCGGTCGGGAAGACCTACCGGCAGGCAGACGCACACCGCATGGCAGAGCAGAAGCATCTGATCCTGATCTGCGGTCACTATGAGGGAATGGATGCGCGGATCTATCCTTATGCGGACGAATTGATTTCGATTGGTGATTATATTCTGACCGGCGGTGAATTGCCGGCTATGGTTCTGCTGGATTCCGCGGCGCGTCTGATCAAGGGAAACATTAAGGAAGCAAGCACCGCCGATGAATCATTTGAGAGGAGGGGGCTGGAGTATCCGCAGTACACGCGGCCGGCCAAATTCCGCGGGGAAAAGGTGCCGGAAGTTCTGCTGTCCGGCAATCACGAAGCCATTCGGGTCTGGCGCGAGCAGGCGGCAGAAGAATGGACAAAAAAGTACCGCCCGGATTTGCTTGGAAAGTAAAGCCGGAATTACATGACACATACCTGTCACATTTATATTTCAAAATATATTTGTTGCTTAAGGTTGTTCTAAGTTAAGCGCGCTAATATCTGAAGCATAAAAGAAATCCGGAGCATTCATATCCTGAAGGAAACGAAAAAATACTTCGGAATCAGATAACAGAGCAGCAGTTTTAAGGGGCAATAGAAAGCGGGGTGCAGGTATGAACGCAAGAGAATTTAACAGAACAAGAGAAGAGCGTGAACAGAAGGTTGCAATGTGCATCAGAACATTTTTTAATCTCAACGGAAAACAGCCGGAAGTAAAAGAAATGGTCTCCTGGCTGGGTGAGGATTATCTGCTGGACATCATGCGGTACCGGCATGCAGGTCTGCGGGCAGTCGCTTCCTGAAAGTGGAAAAAGTTAAATGGAATACTACTCCCTGAATCGGTATCTGCAGGATACTTTTGGAGAAAAACTATATAAGATAGCGGTCAATGCCGGATTTACCTGCCCGAACAGGGACGGTACACTTGGGACGTGCGGCTGTATTTTCTGCTCCGGAAGCGGATCAGGCGATTTTGCAGAAGCACCATCGCTTTCCGTAACAGAACAGATTGAAAAGGGAAAGGCGCGTGTTGAAAAGAAATTCCGGGGCGGTCGTTATATTGCATATTTTCAGGCGTTTACGAATACGTATGCGCCTGTTTCTCGTTTGCGGGAATTGTTTACGGAAGCAATCCGGCATCCGGATGTTGCGGTTCTCTCAGTAGCCACCCGGCCGGATTGTCTGCCGGATGAAGTGATTGCGCTGCTTGCAGAGCTGAACCGGGAGAAACCGGTCTGGGTGGAACTGGGCCTGCAGACGATCCAT
>CAZRNI010000295.1:1674-3152 GCA_964601425.1 uncultured Eubacterium sp.
TGTCCGCCGGCTGAAAGCAGCTGATCTGGCGGTGATCACGCATGTGATTCTCGGACTTCCCGGTGAGACGCCGGAAATGATGAAGGATACAGTACGGCACGTGGTACAGATTTCTAAAACATATAGCAGGAAGGAGTTCGTTGACCGCAGGAAGACAGACTCCGGATACAGGCATGTGAAGTGTCAGAAATCTGATCCGGGTATTTCCGAAAAAACGGAAGTTCAGGGGTGCAGCGTACGCACGCGGGATGGCATCAAGCTGCAGCTTCTCCATGTGCTGGAGGAGACAGATCTTGCCGACGCATACCGAAGGGGCGATTTCGAGGTGCTGACGCTGGAGCAGTATACGAAGCTTGTATGCGAATGTCTTGCGCTGCTGCCGGAAAATTTTGTAGTACACAGAATTACAGGAGACGGTGCGAAACGGCTGCTGCTTGCCCCGCTGTGGAGCGCCGATAAAAAGCGGGTGCTGAATACACTGAATGCTGCGATCCGGGCGTATGATCCGGATGCGAAAAATGCCGCTGAGATGTATAATAAATGAAGGCAGTAAAGCAGCAAAAAGGAGGTGTGATAAGAATTGCGTTTAAATGAAGTACAGCAGGCGATTTTCGACGGGAAACAGGGAGAGACGCTTGCAAAAGTAATGCAGACGCTCGTTCGCTATGGAGAATTGTTCGGGGCGGAAGAGATGGTCCCGGTCACAGGGAAATACGGTCATCTGGTTACCAGCTTCGGTCTGGGCGTTCTGACGCCGGTCTATGATTTGATGGACCAGCTGATCGATGCCGGGATCGTGTCACAACAGCAATTCTCGATGGACCCGCGTCCGCTCGATAAAAATGTACCATCCAATCTGCTTGAGGATTTTGTGTTCAATAAAATCATGTATTCAAAGCAGGATTATTATGAAGAGAAGTTGAACAGGATCGGGCTTTTAAATAAAGATGCGGCAACCTGTGCGTGTTATTTTGACGAAGTCGGGAATCTGCCTGAGAAGGGAGAGATCCTGAGCTGGGCCGAATCTTCGGCGGTTGTTTATGCCAATTCCGTGCTCGGTGCGCGGTGCAACCGGAATTCCGGCATCATCGAACTCTTCGGATCGATCCTCGGGTACGTTCCGAAGTTTGGTCTGCTCACGGATGAAGGACGGAAAGCTACATGGAAGGTGGAAGTCCGGACAACGAAAAAACCGAATGCACAGGTTCTTGGGTCTGCAATTGGCATGAAGGTCATGGAAGATGTCCCGTATATAGTCGGACTTGATAGATTTCTCGGAAAGGAACTGACGCCGGAAGTCTGTTCCTACCTGAAGGATTTTGGCGCGGCAACCGCGTCCAACGGAGCAGTCGGACTGTATCATGTTGAAAACCTGACGCCGGAGGCAGTTGAACTGGGAGAGACACTGCTGAAAGATGACGCGCAGTCCTATGTGATCGACGATGAAGAACTTGACCGGATTGTCAGATCTTATCCTG
>CAZRNI010000296.1:0-3139 GCA_964601425.1 uncultured Eubacterium sp.
GGTATCTTCGGCGCAGAAATCGCTTCCGGCAATATTTCACCGTCCATGTCCCTGATCGGACTGTTCGCACTGAACTGCCACGCGGCCTGCGACTTCATCCCGGTCGGACTCGGCCTCGCAGAAGCAGAGACAGGGACCGTTGAGGTCGGCGTCGTATCCGTCATGTATTCAAGATTCATCACAAGCTGGGTTCGTATCCTGCTTGCAGTCGTTGGCAGAATCGGTCTTTATGCGACAGTTTCCTGAAGTTAGCTAATTACAAAATGTCGACCGGGAATGGGTCCCCTGTATCCAACTGAAAACGACAGTTAAAACAATCTGCAAAAAACGAAATCACGATGGTGTGTGACACCGGATAAGGAGATTAACATGAAAGTCATTTATGAGAACCAGGTTACAGCAATGGGCGCAGGCGTAGAGGAGTTTAAGGACGCCGGACTGTTTATTATCTTCGGTGAAAACGCACCGGAAGAACTGAAGGACTACTGCTACAGTGTCAGCGTCAACCCGATCAACGGAACAATCGCGCCGGGACAGACTCTCTGCGTCGGCGATGCATCTTACAAGATCACAGCAGTCGGTGAAGAAGCGCCGGTCACACTCGCTGGCCTCGGACACTGCACGATTAACTTCAGCGGCGCGACAGAAGTAGAGCTGCCTGGAACCATTTACGTTGAAAACAAGGAAATGCCGGTCGTTGAAGTCGGCACGAAGATTATGATCGTAGAAGACTGATTTATAAAAATCGGCCAGAATGATCAGTAAGAAGCGGTCGGTAAAACCAAGGAATACCTCCATAGAATACAGAATGAAATAATCCCTCTATAAAGGAACCCTCCTGCAGGCTTGTCCGGTGACAGTTGTCACGGCGGCTGCGGGAGGGTTCTTTTGTTGGGCTGGATGTCTTCACCAATGTGATTGAAATGAAAACGGGTTCCCCTTTATGTCAGATCGGGAATTTCCGGAACTTGCTCGGCGAGAGTCCGATCCTGCCGGTGAAAGCATTGGTAAAGGTGGTTTCGTTCTGGTAGCCGACCTGGCGGGAGATGATCTTAATCGGCAGCTCGGTTGTTTTGAGCAGATACATGGCGCGGTCCATCCGTGTGATCATGAGAAACTCATGCGGAGAGTAGCCGCAGTCCCGCTTGAAAACACGTGAAAAATGGTACTGGCTTAAGCTGACAGCCTGGGCGATGTCTTCCAGTGAAATTTGCTTTTCATAGTTTGTGCGGATGAATTCCATGGCGGCCCGGGTGGATTCTGACAGATGCATATCTCCCGGACCGTTGGAGCCGTCGGCGGCATGCTGGTCCAAAAGAAAGATCAGAAGGTGGTAAATCTGCTCGGAAACCCGCCACTCGGAGAGCGTCTGGTTGTTCCGCCGCGAATAGGTGAATTGCTCCAGCTGCCTGCGGGTCTCTTCGGGATGTGCGACCGTAAAAACGAAAGAACCGTAGGTCTGGAGAATTCGTTTATGGAATGTGGGGAAATTGGATCCGCCAAGGTGTATCCAGATAAATTCTGCGTGTCCCATACATCGGTATTCGTGCGGACCGAGGCAGTCCAGAAAACACATCTGTCCGGCCTTGAGAATTTCCTTTTTATTACCGGCTGTCACGGACATCTGGCCTTCGCACAGGTAAATGATCAGGTGGCTGTGGTAGTAATCGCGCCGGATCAGGTAGTCGGAATTGGTGTAATAGTGTCCGCAGCTGGTGAGATAGAAGAGCATTTCCTTTGCATTGTCGGACGGTGTGATCAGATAGATATCGGAGCCGGGCAGGACGCCTTTTTCATTGGTAAGCATAGAAAAACCTCCAACAGAAACAGGTGTTAAAAATTGAAAAACAAACAGCAGAACGAATAGCAAGATTTAAAAGGATTTCATGCAAAGATTTCCAAAGATAATCCTCCGCTGTTTCAGTGACTTTTTATTGATTATATGGAAAAAAATGAGTGTTGTCAAAAATCAGGCGTGGTTTCTCGGCCGGATTCCGTCGTAAAAAAGGCGGCTTTTCGGGCAAAAAACAAAAGGGTATTCGCAGGCATTGTTATTCTATCCTGCTGTTTCCTGTCATATACTTTGATCATAGAACAGCGAACAACACACCGGCTGCTGAAAAGCCGGACGGAACCGGGAAGGCCGGAAAGAAACAGAAGGCCGGACGGAAGTGGAAAGACCGGAAAGAAACAGAAGGCCGGACGGAAGTGGAAAGACCGGAAAGAAACAGAAGGCCGGCCGGAATCGGAAAGGCCGGAAACGGGAAACCCGGAAGCAACAAAGAGATAATAAGTCCGCAGGGAGCGGCAAATAAAAAACAATCATAAAAAGAACGGAGGGTTACAAAATGGCTATGACATCAAGAGAAAGAATCATCGCAACCATCAATCATCAGACACCGGACAGAATCCCGATCGACCTCGGTGCAACCGGACAGACAGGTATCAGCGTCTGTGCACTTACAAAACTGCGCGATTACCTCGGCCTTCCGAAGAAAGATATCGATGTGTTTGAAATCATTCAGATGCTGGGCGTGGTTGATGAAGATCTTCGTCAGGTGATCAAGTCGGATGTCATCGGGCTGAATCATCCGGAAGACAGCATGGGCGTTAAGAATAACGGCCAGAAGAAAAAATTCATCATGCCGGACGGAACAGAGTGCTTCATCAATGCCGGCAACGAAGTTGACTACATGCCGGACGGCAGCATTTACATGTATCCGCAGGGCGACCGCACAGCACCGCCGTCAGTCAAGATGCCGGAAGGCGGCTATTTCTTCGATATCATCGACCGCGCGCCGGAACTGGATCCGGACATCGACGAGGATGACCTGACACCGCGTGAGGACTTCGAGAACTTCTTCTCCGTGATGGACGACGAGACTGCAGATTATTACGCAAAAGAATCCAAACGCCTCTATGAGGAGACCGATTACGCAATCATCGGCAATCTGGCAGGCGCGGGGTTCGGCGATCCGGGTGCAATCCCGGCAGCATTTGAGAAATACCCGAAGGGAATCCGCAGCTTCCAGGACTGGTGCATGGCGCAGATCCTGTACCCGGATTACATCAAAGAAGTTTTTGAGATGCAGACCGAGTACATGCTGAAAAACCTTGAGATCTACAAGCAGGCAGTCGG
>CAZRNI010000297.1:0-3132 GCA_964601425.1 uncultured Eubacterium sp.
AAGAGAACCGTCTGACGGCTGCAGTATCTGAAGCAGCCGCATCTCTGGAAGAACTGCGGAAGAAAGAGGAATCATTCCGGACTGCGCATGGAAAGATTATGCTGGAGTATTCCAGCATGAATCAGCGGGTTACATTCCTTGAGGAGAAAATGCAGGCTTCGAAGGAGGAAATTTCCCGTCTCGCCGAAGAGAAGGCTTCTCTGCAGGATAATATGGCTGCAGAACACGCTGAAAGTGTGGAAAAAGAGAGCCGCATCGGGGAGCTTCGGCAGCAGATCAGTACGCTGACAGAGCAAATCGAAGCCGCGGCCTCAGAAGCCGAGGCACTGCAGCAAAAGAAAAACGAGATGAACCGCTCGCATAAAACATTCTTTGAACAGCGGGATGCCCTGACAGAAGAGAGAAGTGAGATTGAGCGGGAACAGTTCCGGCTTCACAGCAGAATCGAGCGGCTGAATGAGCAGCGGGATCAGCTGGTTTCCTATCTCTGGGAGGAATACCAGATTGCGCCGGACCAGGCCGTATTACAGCCGGGGCTGGAGGAAACCTCCGGAACAGAGCTGAAGCGCCGTTCCGGTGAGCTGAAAAAAGCGATCCGGGATCTCGGCAGCATCAATATCAATGCGATTGATGAGTACAAAGAACTGAAGGAACGGCATGATTTTCTGTCGGAGCAGCATGCCGACCTGATTAAAGCAGCGGATGCCCTGCGGGATATTATCAAAAAGCTGGATGAAGGCATGCGGCGGCAGTTCCGTGAGACTTTTGAATTGATCAAAGTGGAATACAACAAGGTATTTCAGGAACTGTTCGGCGGCGGAAAGGGAACGCTTGAGCTTGTTGAGGATGAAGACATACTGGATGCAGGTATCCTCATCAATGCACAGCCTCCGGGAAAGAAGCTGCAGAATATGATGCAGCTCTCCGGCGGAGAGAAAGCATTAAGCGCGATTGCACTTCTTTTTGCAATTCAGAATCTGAAGCCTTCTCCCTTCTGCCTGCTGGATGAGATTGAGGCGGCACTGGACGATTCTAACGTTGGCCGGTATGCAGAATATCTGCACAAATTGACAGAGCATATTCAGTTTATTATCATTACACACAGAAGAGGTACCATGGCAGCTGCGGACAGGCTCTATGGTATTACGATGCAGGAGAAGGGTGTTTCGACACTCGTTTCGGTCAGCCTGATCGAAAAGGATCTTGACGCATAAGGAGAAAAACGTGGCAGAGAAAAAAGGCGGTTTCTTCAGACGAATGATGAAGGGACTCTGGAAAAATGAGATCGATGAGGACTTTTATGAGGAACTGGAAGAAATCATGATTATGGGTGACATGGGTGTCGCGACGACGGAAGCGGTACTCGATGACCTGCGCGGTAAAGTTGCAAAGCATAATATTAAGTATGCGGAGGACTGCCGTTTTTATCTGATCGAGACGATGAAGGACCAGCTTCGTCTGCAGGAGGAAGAATATGATTTTACTGATAAAAAATCAGTGGTTCTGATTGTTGGTGTAAACGGCGTCGGCAAGACAACAAGCGTCGGTAAGCTTGCCGCATATCTTAAGAAATACGGAAAAAAAGTGGTTCTGGCGGCTGCTGACACCTTCCGTGCCGCAGCAACAGAACAGCTGCAGATGTGGGCGGAACGTGCCGGCGTTGATATCATTGCCGCGCAGGAGGGGGCAGATCCCGGCTCAGTGCTGTTCGATGCCATTGCCGCAACCAAATCAAGAAACGCGGATTTGCTGCTCGTGGATACTGCGGGACGGCTGCACAACAAGAAGAATCTGATGAACGAGCTCGGCAAGCTGTATCGTATTATTGAGCGTGAATATCCTGAGGCACATAAGGAGACACTTGTTGTTCTCGATGCAACGACAGGACAGAATGCACTTTCGCAGGCGCGTGAATTTAACGAGGTTGCAAATCTGACGGGTATCATTCTGACCAAGCTGGATGGCTCAGCCAAAGGCGGCGTTGCCATCGCGGTACAGTCGGAACTTGGCATTCCGATCAAATATGTCGGTACAGGTGAGAAGCTTGAAGATTTCAGACGTTTTGATCCGGATGCATACATTGATGAGCTGTTTGCGAAGGAAGACTGAGTTTTGTAAAAAATTTGAGATTTGCAAAGGAAGACTGCAATTTGCAGAGACGGACTGAGTCTTTCGGAAAAAGAAAGTGAAGAGGGATATTTGAGTGGAGGTTCCGATATGCTGACATTAGATAAATTTGAAGAGGCAACTGAGGTCGTACGCCGCGTGACGGCGGACACAAAACTGGTGTACAGTGAGTATTTCAGTTCTCTTACCGGCAACAAGATTTATCTGAAGCCGGAAAATATGCAGGTGACGGGTGCGTATAAGATCCGCGGTGCATACTATAAGATCAGCACGATGTCAGAGGAAGACCGCGCACGCGGCCTGATTACGGCATCTGCCGGCAATCATGCGCAGGGCGTCGCCTATGCGGCAAAGGCCTATGGTGTTCCGGCGACGATAGTCATGCCGACGACAACGCCCCTGATCAAGGTGGAGCGGACCCGTGCGTACGGGGCAAATGTAATCCTGCACGGGGATGTGTATGATGATGCATGCGATGAGGCACTTCGTCTGGCAGAGGAAGAGGGATTTACCTTTATTCATCCGTTCGATGATCTGACGGTTGCGACCGGGCAGGGAACCATTGCGATGGAAATTGTCAAGGAACTTCCGCTGGTGGATTATATTCTGGTTCCGGTCGGCGGCGGCGGCCTTGCGACCGGTATTTCCACACTGACCAAACTGCTTAATCCGAAGATCCAGGTTATCGGTGTTGAGCCGGCGGGAGCGAACTGCCTGCAGGCATCGCTCGAGAGAGGCGAAGTTGTGACACTGCCGAATGTCAGCACCATTGCGGACGGCACTGCTGTAAAGCGGCCGGGTGATAAGATTTTCCCGTATCTGCAGGAAAATCTGGATACAATCATTACCGTCGACGATGACGAACTGGTCGTCGCCTTCCTCGATATGGTTGAAAATCATAAGATGATCGTTGAAAACTCCGGACTTCTGACAGTAGCCGCGCTGAAACATCTGGATGTCCGCGGCAAAAAAGTCGTCAGTGTTTTAAGCGGCGGCAACATGGAT
>CAZRNI010000298.1:0-3125 GCA_964601425.1 uncultured Eubacterium sp.
GTTGACCAGGGTGGTCCGTTTGAACTGGTCAGTGATCTGAGAAAGTATCACGATGAGATCGGCGGCGGCTGCAGATTCAGAGCAGACGGCGTAATCGAAGGCGATACCAGAGATGATACAATCTTCGAAATCGAGTGGACATCCGTTCCTGCATATGATGTGTGCCGCAGAAAAGTTATGGCTCGTATGCGTAACATCGAGTCTCTGGAGCATATCAATGAGGAAGAACTGTATGAGCGCTACGGCGGCAGCCAGTTCTATCACAACGATGAGTTCATCTGCAACTGGGATCAGCCGGCAGGCGTATACCGCACTCAGGTTGTAAAATCCTACGTTCCGTATCTTGACTGATAAGATACTGGGTGATCAGCAAATATGATGTTAAAGAGCCGGGAGGATCAATGTCATGATCCTCCCGGTTTTTGACAAAAATGATACTTGACATTGCACCAATGGAGAAGTATTATGTAAAAACAACAGACTTGCAAAGAGAGACATCGAGGGGGGTGAATGAATGGATTATCAACGATTTTTAAAGGATATCACTGGAATTATAGAAAGAGTATTGGATGAAAAACTGGATGAAAAGCTGGACCGTATACTGGACGAAAAGCTGGACCGTATACTGGACGAAAAGCTGGACCGGCGCTTTGCGGAATTCGAAGTGCGCATGGATGAAAAAATGGATCGTCGGTTTGCAGAGTTTGAAGTCCGTATGGATCACAAAATGGACGTGAAACTGGCACCGATCAAAGAGAGTCTTGCAGAATTGATCGCACAAAATGCAGAAGATCACAGACGCCTGGAGATCGCAGTCAATCACGTAGATCAGAAGGTTGACAAACTATATAATGTGATCGCACTGGCAAATGAACTGTTAAAGGGAGGAAACGAGCCTGTTTCTACGATTCTGAATAAAAAGCAGCCAGTGCTGGCATAATAATATTTACATATAAATTGCTTTTCAGCCGGCCCTGTAAAGGGCCGGTTTTTTGATAAAACGCAGTTTGTTTTTTGTGAAGAAGGACAGAATTCAGAGTCTGGAAAAGTACGGAAAACAAAGCATAGTGAAAAAAATAATATTGGTTGCATGTTCATACGAAAGCGATACAATACAGCTACACATAATCTTGAACAGTTCAAATATATGACGCTTCTTTAGATGGTAGATTTGTTAAAGTAAATCATATAGAAATTGATATTTATCCGCGCTGTCAGGCGCCCTTTGCACGAAAGTATACAAAGAGAGGTGACAGTATGAGAGTAATAAACCGGATAATACATACGTTTCTGACTAATCTAAAACGTACACCCAATTGGAAAAGATTTCGTATGTCAGTGGCCGCGGTTGTGGTCTTTGTAATTACATACTCCCTGATCCTTCCGGCGATCGCTATCGAGAGGCAGCCGGCAGAATCGATGCCGGGATTCGAATTGAATGCAGCAGCACATAAAGAGCTGAACTGCGTGTTTGGCGCGCATGCACACACGGATAAATGTTATAAAGACGTTCCGGTACCGGATGGAAATGGGAATGATACAGGCCAGACAGAAAAGGTTCTGGTCTGCGGGAAAGCTGACTGGGTCGTCCATATGCATGAGGAAAACTGCTATCAGGACGGTGTATTAGTGTGCGGTCTTCCGGAGATCCCTGAGCATCTGCATACAGAAGCATGTTATCAGACAGAGCAGGTACTTGCGTGCGGAAATGAAGAACATGAACATACGGAGAACTGTTATGAAGAACAACGGACTCTTATATGCGGGGAGCACGAGCTCCACATGCATACAGAAGCATGCTATGAAAAAGGACCGAATGGAGAAAGTCCTGATGAAATGGGCTGGGTTTGGTATGAAACAGATGCGGACGGAAACAAAACGATAGCAGGAGATCCAAAACACTTAATTTGCGGCAAACTTGAACTGCTGGCACACCAGCATGACGATGCATGCTTTGTGTATTATGAGGAGCCGGTGGAAACAGGAGCAGAGACAGAAGGAGAAAACATCGATTATACATTCTCTGAAGATGAAAACAGAATAGACGAATACTATGAGACCAGCGCAGGCGAGACAGAAACAGAGTCAGATACGGCGGATTATTATTCGGAAAATGTTGTTATTGATGAGAATGAATATACAACTGAGAATTTGGACGCAGATGCGGATGAGGATTTGAGTGCAGCAGACAGCAGCGAAACTGAGGGCAACAACATCGTTGAAGAAATCGTGACCGATGAGATGGCGGCGGAAGCTGCTGCCAGGGAAGCAGCCTTACAGAATGCTGATGAGACAGCGGAAGATGCGGACCAGAAAGACAAAGAGAAAGACAAAGAGGAAGCAGAAAAATCCGCGCTGGACACGGAAAAGACGGCAGCAGCTTTCTCCCGTGAAATCGAGGTAGAAGGCGCACCTTATACCATCCGGGTCAGCGGAGGCGAAGCATGCGGAATTCCTGCGGATGCAATATTTACAGCTGAAGCATTCACAGAAGACCAGACGAATTATAATGTCTACCGTGACCGGGCGTTTGAGGCGGTCGATGAAAAAATAAATGAGGATGAAGAGAACAGAAGCCATGCAGAAAAAATACTTGGCCTGTTCGATTTGACTATTTTTGATGCAGATGGAACAGTAATCGAGCCGAAAGCACCGGTTTCCGTGACTGTTCATTTTGGCGAAGAAATCAAAGAAAATGAGACGGACGGCATCTATGCGGTTCATTTCCAGGGGACTGGTCTGCAGGCCGGAGAAAAGGTTGAATTTGAAGAAGAGGCTGGATCCGACGAATCTATTGTTACTTCCGGAAGGATTTCTGATAACACTGAAAAACCGAGTGAGTATGGAGAAACTGTGGAAAATCTGGATGGATATGGAGATGCGGCTGAAAATGCGGATGCATCTGAAAAGAATGTCCGGATCAGCCAGTCAACTGCAGAAAAACTGGTCAAGGAGATGTTGCGCGGAACCATCTTAGGCGAGAAAGGAGAGATCCTGCGCGCAGAGGTCGAAGTACTCGAGACAGCAGACGAAGGCGCAGAAGCGGTTAGTTTTGAAACAGGAAGCTTGTCCGTGTATGCGGTTGTATATACCGTGGACTTCCATTGGGAAGTAAATGGCAAAAT
>CAZRNI010000299.1:0-1668 GCA_964601425.1 uncultured Eubacterium sp.
CCGCTTTCGCAATTGTCGGGATTTTCACCTTTCTGGCTGCCAGTTTACTCTTGATTGTCGGATAGCGCGGATCATAATCCGGCTTGGAAACTGTCATAACAGCCGGTACCGGTGATTCTACCATCAGATAACCGGACTCCAGCTCTTTCTTAACCTTCAGGCCTGCTGCATCCGGAACCGCCTCAACGATATCGGATACAAACGGAAGTCCGAGTGCCTCTGCAAGCAGTTCGCCGACTTCGCCGCCGATTGCGTCTGTGGACTCTCTTCCGCAGAGGATCAGATCAAATTTTACGCCGTCAGCCTCTTCGATCTTCTTGATACCTGCTGCCAGCAGATTTGCAGTAACTGCTGCATCTGCCCCATCAATGCCCTCGTCAGAAATATGATGTGCTTTTGTAGCACCGACTGCCAGTGCATTTTTCAGGCAGGTCTTATTGTCTTCCGGTCCTACAGATGCGACTGTAACTGCGCCGCCATTCTCTTCTACGAAACGGACTGCCAGTTCCTGTGCATACGTGTCAAATGCGTTGCCCTGCGGATCAGCAGAAGACAGATCCGGCTGTCCGTCCGCGCCCAGACGGATCTCTACAGAATCATCCGGAACCTGCTTAATACATACTAAAATTTCCATACTGCTTTCCTTTCTTTGATACAATTGATGCGCCGAATGCCTTCTCCGGAGGGGCATTCGCAGGCGCTGGTCCTTAGTGAGCACAAAATGTGCGAACTTAGTACCACTGCGCCGTGACTAAGCGCGAGCGGCCCCGGAGGAGAACCATTCGGCGCATCATAATTAACAATTAGATTTTCCCAACGGTAGCGCGTCAGACAACCAGACTCTGAAGATCGATGGTTCCTTCGAAGATCTGGAAGATCTTCGCGTCACGCATCAGCTTCTCTACCGGATATTCTCTGCTGTAGCCATATCCGCCGTGGATCTGGACTGCTTCTGTAGCAACTGCCATAGCAGCGTCACCTGCCAGACATTTTGCCTCAGCTGCAGCGAGTGAGAAGTTCTCACCTCTGTCGATCAGGGTCAGTGCATATGCGCACATCTGGCGTGCAGCTTCCGTCTTCATCTGCATATCAGCGATCTTGAACTGAATGACTTCGTTCTTAGCCAGCGGCTTGCCGAACTGTACACGCTGTTTTACGTATTCAACAGACTCATCAATCGCACGCTGTGCAACGCCGAGTGCTGCGATACCGCACCATACACGGGCGATGTCAAGTGTTCCCATCGCAATCTGGAATCCCTTGCCGACTTCGCCGAGGATGCAGCTGGCAGGTACACGGCAGTCTTCCAGCACAACGTCACTGGTGTGGCTGTTGCGGATACCCATTTTGTTCTCGATGGAGCCGACGGAAAGACCCTTTGTTCCCTTTTCAATCAGGAATGCAGTATAGCCGCCCTTTGCAGCCGGAACGGTCTTGTCAGTAATTGCATAAACAACATAGAAATCACCGATGGTTCCGTTTGTGATGAAGCACTTGGAGCCGTTCAGGATATAGTCGTCTCCGTCTTTTACAGCTGTTGTAGATGCGTTGGAGACATCGCAGCCTGCGTTCGGCTCTGTCAGGCAGAAGCAGCCATATCCGCCCTCAGCGAGGATCTCATAGCAGCGTTCCTTCTGCTCCGGTGTGCCGGCGATCTCGACCGAGTCG
>CAZRNI010000299.1:1678-3106 GCA_964601425.1 uncultured Eubacterium sp.
TGCCATAAATGTCATTGCGATACCGGAATCATATTTGGAAATCTCCTCAATGATTGCAGCGCGGTCAATCCGGCAGAGTCCCGGGCCGCCGCTCTCTTCCGGGATCGGAAGTGTGCCGATGCCCATCTCCTGAATGCCGCCGAGAATTTCCATGATAATCTCATCTGCAGCAGCCTCGTCTGAATATCCGAGCTTCTCAGCCTCGTAGACCTGCTCCTTCATCTCATTATCGCAGAAATTACGGATATCCTTAATCAGATCTTTGCAGTCATCTGTAATGAAGTATGCCATATTGGATCCTTTCTTTTATCTGTTTACGGTTTTATAATTACGGTTTAAAGTGTGTAGCAGACTTTGCCCGGGTTGAGGATCAGGTTCGGGTCGAAGACCTTCTTGATGCCTTCCATCAGAGCCATATTGGTCTCGCCGACAGACTCTTTCAGGTATTTGACCTTGCCGCGGCCGATTCCGTGCTCACCGGATACGAGTCCGCCGCAGGCAACTGCTTCTTCGTACAGTTTCTCAAAGTATTTGTCGACGCGGCGCTTGAACTCGTCTTCTTCCAGATCATTGGAGCACTGATAGATATGCAGGTTTCCGTCACCGGCATGTCCGAAGCTCTTAATGATCAGGTCGCATTCCTCACCCCACTTCTTGGAGAATGTCAGGAAATCCGGAATCTTATTTACCGGAACGACAACGTCGCACTCATCAAGCAGTTTTGTTTCTGCCTCGATTGCCTCGAGGAAGCTGGAACGTGCTGCCCATGCATCTTTGATCTTTGCCGGGGTATCAGCGACGAGGACATCCATTGCGCCCTCTTCGAGAACCAGGTCACTTGCCTTCTCGACCAGATCAAACAGAGAATCTTCATCTTCGCCGTCAAATGTGACAAGCAGATATGCGCCGACCTCTGCACCCTCAATCTCCTTCGGGAATACGGCGCGGCCGATATAACGCTCACTGGAAAGAACGATTTCACGCTCCATAAACTCCAGTGCCTGCGGTCCGAGATTTGCAGCTTTGAGCTTCGGAACGGTTGCGAGTGCGCTCTCAAGATCCTCAAACGGGATGATCAGGCTGATTACCTTCTTCGGTGCCGGGATAATCTTCAGGGTCAGCTCGGTAATAATGCCGAGGGTTCCCTCGCTGCCGATCATCAGGTTCAGCAGGCTGTAGCCGGAGCTGGTCTTGCTGACGCTTGCGCCGAAATCTGTAATTTCACCGTTCGGAAGAACGACCTTCATTGCCTGTACATAGTCACGTGTTGCACCGTATTTAACTGCACGCATGCCGCCTGCATTCGTGGAAACGTTTCCGCCGACTGTCGCCAGCTTCTCGCCCGGATCCGGCGGATACAGATATCCCTGTTTTGCACAGTCATCAGCCAGCTCCTGTAGCAGAACGCCCGGCTGAATCTTAACGATA
>CAZRNI010000300.1:0-3105 GCA_964601425.1 uncultured Eubacterium sp.
GCCAGTTCCCCGACGCCTTTGGGCGATCCGGATGTATCCGCGATCATCATCATGTGGAAAAAGCCCTGAATAATCGTCTGCGAGATATCCTCTACGTTGACTTTCTGCTCCGCCAGGTAAGTACATACCCTTGCAATAATACCGACTGTATCGCGGCCTGTCACAGTTATAATTGTTTTTTTCATCATCTTTTCCTTTCCGTTTTAGCGTTCAGATCTCGCTCTGAGGCGGGGACTGTCCCACTGCGTTCAAACCCACCGCCGGGCGTTCCATATGCCTTGCATGGGGAAACTTTCTTCTGCGTTCACACAGCGATCAGATCGCCCGGCTCATCTCTTCTGGCGACACTGATTCGGAAATCCTTTGCGCGATATGGATTATCCCCCATGGTGATTTCCGCACTCACCGTCTCAAATGCAAGTGCGGGATAGTTATTTTCCTTTGACAGGTGCGACAGCACGATTTCCTCCATATGGTCATGCAACACTTCAGAAAGCAGCCTGCCTGAATCTTCATTGGACAGATGACCTTTGTTCCCAAGAATCCGCCGCTTCAGATAGTACGGATAGCGGCCTGCCTCAAGCATGTGGACATCATGATTTGCTTCCAGAAACAGTACATCCAGATTTTGCAGATGGCTGATAATATCCTGCGTATAGATGCCCATATCCGTCGCAATCGCAGCCGATCTTCCGCCGCAGCCAATGCGATAGGCCACCGGATCAGCCGCATCATGCGGGATCGAAAAAGGCGTAACCTCCAGTTCCCCGACTGTCACCGGACAATCCGGATAAACCGGGTGAAACAAATCTTTCGGAATATCTCCGATCCCGGACGTACTGCATATAGCCTCCCATGTTGCTTCTGTCGCATATACAGGAATTCCGAAGCGCCTTGCGATAACGCCGAGGCCCTTGATATGATCCGCGTGCTCATGTGTTACAAAGACCGCAGCCATCTCTTTTCCCGACCGTCCGATCCCGTTCAGTCCGGATTCGATTCTCTTCCCGCTGATGCCCGCGTCAAACAAAACACCTGTGTTCATTCCGCCGGCAAATATACAATTACCGCTGCTTCCGCTCGCAATACTGCACAATTCCATTCTGTTCTCTATTTCCTTATCATATGGCAGACTGTGCCATGTGCTTCTCAATCTGTTCGATTGTATCTTCAAAAATGCCGCTGTTATCGATTACAACATCACATGCTTCCCGGAATGCTTCTTCAGAAAGCTGGCTTTCCATAACCCCAAGGCTTTTTTCGCGGGAATAATTTCTTCCTGCCTGCAGCCGCTCCAGACGCACAGGAACATCTGCATATATATACCAGATTTCATCACAGATATCTTTATAGCCTGCTTCCAGCAGGATCGCCGACTCCAGGAAAAAATACTTCCAGCCGCACGCCTGATTCTGTACAATCAGGCGGCAGATCTCTCTTCTTACAGCCGGATGTATGATCGCATTCAGTGCGTCCCGCTTATCCGGATCACGGAAAATCTGATCCGCGATCCATGCGCGGTCAAGATTTCCTTCAGCATCTGCCACGCGTGTACCGAACAGGTCAATAATCTGCCGCGTACAATCCATGCCGGGGCGCATCAGATCACGTCCCACCTCATCTGCCCGCACAACCGCAGCGTCATAATTCTTTTCAATAAAATTGAGTACTTCACTTTTTCCGCAGCCGACGCCGCCGGTGATTCCGATGATTTTCATATGTCCTCTTCAATTCAATTACTTCGCCTCGTACCAGGAATGTCCGGAATGGACGTCCGCCACGAGCGCCACCGCGAGATCTGCCGCGTGAACCATCTCTTCTTCAAGAAGTGCGGAGACTGCCTGCAGTTCTTCTTCCGGTGCTTCGATCAGGAGCTCGTCGTGTACCTGCAGGATCAGGCGGGATGTGAATCCTTCCTCCTGCAGGCGTCTGCGTACGCGGTTCATTGCGATCTTGATAATATCCGCAGCCGTTCCCTGAATCGGCGAATTCATCGCCACGCGCTCCCCGAATGAGCGTTTCATGAAATTGCTGTCCGACAGTTCCGGGACCGGCCTGCGGCGTCCAAAGAGCGTCTCCGCATAGCCGCAGGCTTTTGCCTTTTCGACAAGCCCGTCCAGAAACGACTTAATGTCCGGATACGTTTCAAAGTACTTTTCGATATACTCCGCCGCCTCTTTGCGGGTAATGGAAAGCCCCTGGCTCAGGCCGAAGGAACTGATCCCGTATACAATCCCGAAGTTTACCGCTTTTGCGTTGCGGCGCTGGAGATCTGTCACTTCCTCAAAGGGTACATGGAACACCTGCGACGCGGTTGTCCGGTGAATATCTTTTGCTTCCCTGTACGCCTCGATCAGATTCCTGTCTCCGGACATCGCAGCAAGCACACGGAGTTCAATCTGAGAGTAATCTGCATCTACAAACACGCACCCGTCTTCCGGGACAAATACTTTCCGGATCTGCCTTCCTGCTTCCATGCGGATCGGAATATTCTGCAAATTCGGTTCACTGCTGCTGATCCGTCCGGTAGCGGTAATTGTCTGATTGAAATCCGAGTGAATCCTTCCGTCATCCCGGACATAGCCGCCGAGCGCATCCGCGTAAGTCGATTTCAGCTTTGTCAGCTGGCGGTACTCCAGAATATCAGAGACCATCGGCACATCCGGTGCCAGCTTCTCCAGCACATCTGCGGCCGTGGAATATCCTGTCTTTGTTTTCTTGCCGCCGGGCAGCTGCAGTTTTTCAAAAAGAATGACGCCCAGCTGTTTCGGCGAATTAATATTGAACTGTTCCCCTGCAGCCGCATAGATCCGCTGCTCAATCACGGAAATCTGCGTGCCGAGTTCTTCGGAAAGTTCATCCAGCGCCTCACGCCGCACCCTGATGCCTGCGCGTTCCATATCAGCCAGCGTCCAGACAAGCGGCATCTCGATATCCCGGAACAAATGATACATTCCGGTCTCTTCCAGCTGCGTCTGCACCGGTCCGGCAGCTGTGACAGCCGCAAGCGCCATCCATGCGAGATACTTTGCTGCCTGTTCCTCTTTCATTTGCGCCGGCTCCGGCAGCTTTTTCCCACCGAAAAGTTCTTCTGCAGAAGGGATC
>CAZRNI010000301.1:0-3096 GCA_964601425.1 uncultured Eubacterium sp.
TGCATGCCCGGCTATCGCTGAGGTCCAGGCTAAGTTCTGGGAAGAGGAGAAAGCACTTGCAGCAGCTATGACGGTTGGTCTGTGCACCGTTAACTATGAGGACTTCTTCTCTCGTACAACCATGTATGGTAAGGAGTACATGGGACCGGACTTTGCAGTACCGTACGAGGAGAACTACCAGAACTTCTGGGGTGATGGCCCGTTCGATCTTGAGAACCGTTACATCACAGAGGACGTTCCGGTTGGCTGCTACCTGATGAGCCAGCTCGGCAAGAAGTTCAACGTTCCGACACCGATCATCGACTCCATGATCCTGCTCGCTTCCACAATGCTGAAGAGAGATCTGGCAGGCGATTCCAAGTACACACTGGATTACCTCGAGATCGGACATATGACACACGAGCAGCTGCTTGCTTACCTGAACGAGGGAACCTTCACACCGAAGGCTTGAATATAACCTTCTTAAATATTGGTTGTTGTTTTATTATAAAGATCCCGCGCGGTATTATGCCGTGCGGGATTCTTTGTGGTACGCGTTGTGGATCCTTTGCGGCGCGCGAGCGCGCGGGCGGATGCGTTACAGGATTCTTTGCGGTACAGTGGTGGATGCGCTATAATGAAAGCGGGATTTGCCAGATTTGCAGAACAGGAGAAATCGATGCAGGGCAATATTAATTATCAGAATTTAATAGGAATTCTTTCGGCGTGCGGCATCGGCGCGATGGTGGTCTCTGCTGATGAGCAGATCCTGACTGTGAATGCAGCCGGTGACAGACTCCTGCACGGATCCAGAAAGCTGAACGGTAAATACCTGTCGGATGAAAGTGTTCCGTTTTGCGTGAGAGAACTGTGTAAAGAAAAAATGACTTCCGGGTTTACAGGGAACACAAATAAGGAATGGGGAACGCATGGAACGGAAGCTGCGGGAACGGACAGAAACGGTGCGCCGGAAGAGCATCTGATCTATGTCGCTTTTGAGGAATATATCTGCCCGCACCCGGTGCCGGAACCGGATGATCTTCCTGCGGGTGCGCGCTTAATCGGGTTCCGCAGTGCAAATGCCGAGTACCGCGCGCAGATGATGAATGCGGTTCTGGATAAGATTTCGGAGGGCGTTGTAACCTGTGACAGCAGAGAGCGGCTGGTCTACTACAACGATGCCGCGGCCAAGGTGGATTCTGTTGTTCCGGAAAATGTGCGGGGCAGAAAGATCCAGGATGTGTACACGATGACCGATGGCAGTGATGTGATGCTGCCGCGTGTTATGAAGCAGCGAAGTCCCTCGTTGAATTACCGGCAGAAATATACGACATTTGCGGGGAAACATCAGGATGTGGTTGCCAATGCCTATCCGATCATTATAAACGGCAAGCTGCTTGGTGCGTTCAACGTCGTGGAAGATCTGAGCAAACTGGACGATCTGCATAAGCAGATCATAGACTTGCAGGAAAAGCTGGTTACCTACGGCGCCGGGACCAATCAGAAAAAAAGTGCTCTGACAGCGCGGTATACGTTTGATGATATTCTGCACACCAGTGAGGCAATGGAGCAGGTGGTGGAACAGTGCCGGCAGGTGGCAAAGACGGATTCTTCTGTTATGATTTACGGGGAGACCGGTACCGGAAAAGAGCTGTTTGCGCAGAGTATTCATAATGCAAGCGACCGTGCGAACGGCCCGTTCCTGGCGATTAACTGCGCGGCGCTGCCGGAAAATCTGCTGGAGAGCCTGCTGTTCGGATCAGTGAAAGGTGCTTATACAGGCGCGGAGAACCGGACAGGTCTTTTTGAGCAGGCGAATCACGGGACTTTGCTGCTGGATGAGATCAATTCCATGAATATCAATCTGCAGGCAAAGCTGCTGCGTGTTCTGCAGGAGGGTGTCATCCGGAAAGTCGGCGGTTCACAGGAGATTGCAGTTGACGTCCGCGTACTTTCCAATATCAATGTTCCGCCGTATGAGGCGATTGCTTCGAATAATCTGCGGCAGGATCTGTTTTACAGGCTCGGGGTTGTAAATATAAATATTCCGCCGCTGCGGGAGAGGCTGGAAGATATTCCGACGATGGTGCGTTTCTTTATAGAAGAAAATAACCGGAAACTCGGACGGGATGTCCGGGAGATGGATGAGGAGACAATCCGGATTTTCCTGCAGTACAAATGGCCGGGAAATGTCCGCGAACTCCAGCATGCGGTTGAGCATGCGATGATTATCATGCCGGAACATGCATTCCGGATTACACGGGAATATATTCCGCAGCATCTGCTTGAAATGGGCAGACGGCAGAGTGTGGCTGCGATGCAGCACCGCCCGGAAGCCGAAGCCGGACAGAATGCCGGGCGCTCGTACCGCCCGGAAACAGAAACATGGCAGGGTGAAGGCGCGTCATGGCGTGATCCGGAAGCAGAAACTTACACAGAAACCGGCATGGTGGCTTACAATGGCGCAGGGGGCGCGGGGCGTGTTGAAACAGAATCCGGTTTTGGTTCGGAAAGCGAAAAACGGCGTTCCCTTGGCAGTCGTCTGCATAGCATGGAAGAAGAGGAGATATGCAGTGCACTCCTCGAAACCAGAGGAAATATTTCGCGGGCTGCGAAGCGGCAGGAGATCAGCCGGCAGAAACAGCAGTACCGTCGGAAGCGGTACAGAATAGAGCCGCGGGAATATAAATCATACTTTAGAAACCAGAAATATTAAACCGGTCTGAGGCGCTGGGTCAGAAGCGTCCGGACCGGTTTTTCCATTCAGGCTGTTGCAAGTCTGGTCTGGCAGGATTCTCTGTACTCGGTCGGAGACACCCCGTTGAATTCTTTAAAAAGATTTCAGAAGAGGCTTGGTTCATAACCGATCTGTTCAGCTATTTCATATACTTTCTTATCAGAAAAAGCAAGCATATCCTCTGCGCTTGCCAGTTTTACCTGCAGAACGTACTGCTTGGGTGAGAGGCCGGTCGCTTTCTTGAACATCCGCGAAAAATGAAACTGACTCAGATAAACACAGTCAGACATCATCTTCAACGTGATCTTTTCATCAATATGATCTCTTACAAAATCTTCTACTGTTTTAATATATTACGGCATACTTTAATCCTCCTGTCT
>CAZRNI010000302.1:0-3084 GCA_964601425.1 uncultured Eubacterium sp.
GTTGGTAGAGCAGTAGACTCTTAATCTATTTGTCCGGGGTTCGAGTCCCCGAGGGCGCATAAGGCACTGTTTTTGGTATGAACTACCGAGGGCGGTGCTTTATTTTTGCGCATAGGCTTCGCCAAAGATGCCGGCAGAAGAACGCGAAGTGTTCATCTGCCGGCATCCTTGGCGAAGTAACGGACATGAGGACGATTCTGCGAAGCGGAAGGAAAGTCCGAATGTCCGTAGTGCCGCGAGAGCTGCAGAGCAGCGAAGCGGAACGAGCCTATGCGCAAAAAAAGAGGGACTTATCCCTCTTTTTTATCATCTGTTCAAAGTTATCATAGCCGCCGAAGCCATCCGGCTTGAGATCAGCGACAGCAGTCCGTAAGCCATAAGGATCGTGATCAGACCCGAGATCAGGATTCCGACTGCAATTGCAATTGCGGAATACTTCTTACGGAGTCCCATCAGGTTGGAGAGCAGGGCGCCGGCCCAGCTGCCCATGCCGGTGAACGGGATCGAGATAATCAGAGCGAGTGCAAAATAACTGTACTTTCTGAAAAAAGTTCCATGCTTTTCTGTGAATTTATCAACAGATTCGAGAAACTTTCTGGAGGCGGAATACTTTCGGAGTGCATTGATCCGTCCCTCTGTAAAGATCAGAATAAAAGGAATCGGAAGAACCGCTCCTGCGGAGGACATGATCAGGCACATTTTCCATGGGATCCGTGCGGCTGCTGCGACAATAATCGCTCCTTTGTTTTCAAATATGGGAATAAGTGATAAAAGAAATATCACAAAACCAGGCAGTCTTTGCATACAGGACATCCTCACGTGACAGTGACCATTCTATATAATGTAGGTACGGTAACTGGATTATAAGGTGTATGAAACAATAAAAAGAAGCGCGGTTCACAATTGTGACGTGCTTCCACTGATAAAACCATTGTTTAACAATATAGTACAAAAATGAAAAATCGTCAACAGAAAGGGTTCCAGATTTCTTTCTATGCAGGACTGCATTTCTGTGCAGATCTGCCGGAAAATGTCGGAAAACCCGGAAATGTTGTCAATATACTGCAGATGTGGTATGATCGATGCAGTATGTTTTGCAGGCGGTGAGCCGGTTTCGGGCAGTGCGTCGTCTGCGCACCCGCAGGAGGAAAAAAGCATGAGATGTCCATATTGCGGACACAAAATGAAAGATAAGTCCAAAACATGTTCTTATTGTGGCAGAAGCCTGAAGGTCGCGCGGGAAGAGCGCCGTATCTACGGGATGGGTGCGGTTTTGATTGTTGTCATTCTGGTAGTGGGAATCGCAGCGCTTCACATCGTTTCGCGTAATCTGGATGGGTCATTCTTCAATAGCGGCAATCAGATGGTTGAATCTGTTGCGGAACAGCAGCAGGCAGCGCAGGACGCTGCGGCGCAGGCGGCGGAGAATGCAGACGCCGGAGCGGGCACGATCGGCGGAGAGGCCGCAGAAGAAGTGACAGAAGAAACGGAAGAAGAGGAAACAGAAGAAGCTGCGGAGGAACCTGCAGCTGAAAATCTGCCGCTCAGTGCGGAACTGACAGAAGACAAGGCAATTATTGACCTTTCCGGCTATGCAAAGGCAGGTGTTGCCTCGGCAGAAGCATCTTCGGTTGTACCTGATCTTGACGGAAGCAATTTGTATGATGCGCCGTCAGCTGTCGACGGAGAAGAAGGAACATCCTGGCAGGAGGGCGCTGCAGGCGCAGGTGAGGGAGAAACCCTTACCATTCATCTCGACCGTGAATATAATGTGAAGTATCTGCTTTTAAAGCTCGGAAGCTGGACGAGCGAAGGCAGCTATCTTGAAAACTGCCGTCCGCAGACGATGACAATTGATTTTGGAGGAGAGAGCGTGCAGGTCACTTTCCCGGATGAACAGAAAGAGCACTGTGTAACGCTTTCAAAAGATGTAAAGACAGATACCGTAACATTCCGCCTCGATTCTGCGTATGCAGGAACCAGCTGGAGCGAGACCTGTATCGCTGAGGTGGAAATCGACGGATATTGATTTGCTCATATGCCCATATGTGCAAAAAAAAGACTTTTCAAAGCTTTATAAATAGTCTATAATCAGGGCGAAACGTGAGGAACCCGGAAATATTTTTTTTGGAGGATATATAGAATGAAAATCACAAACATCAAAGACATCGACAAATTTTTTGAGACCGTTGATAAATGCAAAGGCCGTGTAGAGCTCGTAACAGGCGAAGGCGACAGATTGAATCTGAAGTCCAAACTCAGCCAGTATGTTTCTCTTGCAAACATTTTCTCCAGCGGAGATATTCCGGCACTTGAGATCGTTGCATCTGAAAAGGAAGATATTGAGAGACTGATGGCGTTCATGATCAACGGCTGATCACGACAGAACAGTATTTCACAGTACGGGATTTTGACATAAAAGCACGTACTGCTGGTAATCATGTAATAAACGGGGGCGGACATTGGTTAGATGTCCGTCTCCTTGTGTATGTAAGGAGTGTGAATTATGACAAAAGTAGATGTAATTTCTGGATTTCTCGGCGCAGGTAAAACAACATTGATCAAGGAACTGCTCAGTGACGCTCTTAAGGGAGAGCAGGTTGTTCTGATTGAAAATGAATTCGGACAGATCGGCATTGACGGCGGTTTCCTGAAAGAGGCGGGCATTGAGATCAAGGAAATGAATTCCGGCTGCATCTGCTGCTCTCTGGTTGGTGACTTCAGCACGGCACTTGGCGAAGTAGTCAGCCAGTATCATCCGGACCGCATTATTATTGAACCGTCCGGCGTCGGAAAGCTCTCTGATGTCATTCATGCAGTTGAAAATGCAGGCAATGATGAGCTGGTTGTCAATACGGCAACGACAGTTGTTGATGTTACCAAATGCAAATTGTATCTGAAAAATTTCGGTGAATTCTATGAGAATCAGGTTCAGACTGCCGGAACAGTGATCCTGAGCCGTACTGATACAGACCGCGCCACACCGGAACTGGTAGAAGAAGTGCTTGCGATGCTGCGCCCGCTGAATGAAGATGCAACATTTATCACGACACCGGTTGCAGACCTGGGCGGCAAAAAAGTGCT
>CAZRNI010000303.1:0-2732 GCA_964601425.1 uncultured Eubacterium sp.
AGATGCAGGATCTCAACTGCCGCCCGGCTGTTATCAGCAAGGTCGAAAATATGGAACAGTACGAAGTCATCTTCCTCGGCTTCCCGATCTGGTGGGGCAGAGAGCCCAGCATCGTCGACACCTTCCTGGAGGCCTATGACTTTGCAGGCAAGGCAATTGTCCCGTTCTGCACATCCGGCGGCAACGGCATCGGATTCGTCGGCGACCGCATCAAGGCGCTTCTTGGCGGCAAGGCAATGGTTGTCAACGGCCAGCGCATGGGCGGCGAGACATCCGCAGAGGATCTGAAGATCTGGGCAGACGGACTGGATCTTTGATATATCAGCCTCTTATTAAGAATAAGTACTGCCCCGCGGCCGTATCCGGCCGCGGGGCAGTTTACTCTAATCACGAAATACGATATCCTGATTATCAAATTATAAAATTCTTAAAACGAGGTAGTTATGAATACATTCGAAAAAGCAGCCCATTTCGCGCTGACCGCACACGAAGGCCAGATCCGGAAAGCAAATCCGATTCCGTTTATTCTGCACCCGATGGAGGTGGCACAGATCGTCAGCACCATGACGCATTCACAGGAAGTGATGGCCGCTGCCGTACTCCACGATGTGGTCGAAGATACAAGCGTTACACTCGAAGAAGTCCGCGAGACCTTCGGTGACCGGGTTGCCTGGCTTGTAGAAAAAGAAACCGAAAACAAGCGGCACAATCTTCCTGCGGCCGACACCTGGCAGATCCGGAAAGAAGAATCACTGCTGGATCTGAAAAACTGCGACGACAAAGATGTGCAGATCCTCTGGATGGCAGACAAACTGTCCAATCTCCGCTCCTTCTTCCGCTCGCGGCTGCGGGACGGCGACAGGATGTGGGAACTGTTTAATCAGAAAGATCCGGAAAAACAAAAATGGTATTACAGCAAGATTCTCGAACTCTGCGACCAACTGCAGGATACAACTGCCTACAGGGAATACAAGATCCTGCTGAAAGCCATTTTCTCGACAGACGCGATCTATCTTCAGTATCAGACCGGAGCCTTCCATTTTGAGGTATGATATGAACCACGTAAATGTTAATCGAAACGGTAATCATCTGACACTTTCCCTGTCAGGACGGATCGACACGACAAATGCACCGGAAATTGGTGAGCAATGCCTTTCTATTCTGGAAGATAACCCCGGAACATCTGTCACGATAAATGCGTCTGCTCTGGAATACATTTCCAGCGCAGGCCTGCGTATTCTTCTTAAAATCCGTAAATTACATCCTAAATTACGCATTGAAGAAGTCTCACGTGAAGTTTATGAAATCTTTGACATGACCGGATTCACACAGATGCTTCCGGTTGAACGTGCCTATAAAGAAATATCTCTGGAAGGATGTGAATTGATCGGCGAAGGCGCAAATGGTGTGGTCTATCGCCTCGATCCAGAAACCGTTGTCAAACTCTACCGCAACCCGGATTCTCTGGATGAGATCCGGCACGAGCGCGAAGTAGCGCGTGAAGCTTTTATCCTCGGAATTCCAACCGCGATTTCCTATGATATTGTAAAAGTAAATGGCAGCTACGGATCCGTTTTTGAACTGTTAAATGCGACCTCTCTCTCCAAACTGCTCGCCCGTTCAGAGGACAATCTGGACTTCTGTGTGAATCAGTTCGTTGATTTACTGAAAATAATCCACAGTACAGAAGTTCCGGACGGGCTGTTGCCGGATGCCCGGGAGGATGTTCTCTCCTGGATGCCTTCTCTGGAGGGACTTCTTGCTCCCGCAGTCTATGAAAAAATGTATCAGATGGTCGAAGCGCTGCCCGAAGACAATCACATGATTCACGGCGATTTTCATACGAAAAATATCATGATACAGGGAGATGAAGCGCTTCTCATCGATATGGATACACTTTGTTTCGGACATCCCATTTTTGAGTTTGCGTATATGTTCAATGCATTTCTGGGATATAATGAACTGGATCCCGGAAATCTGCTGAATTTCCTTGGGTTTTCTTATGATCTCAGCGAGCGGTTCTGGAAAAAGGCGCTTTCACAGTATCTGGGGACAGACGATCCGGAACGGGTTCAAATCCTGACGGATAAATCCCGGATTATCGGAAATCTGCGTATGATCAGACGCTTTCTCCGGGATGACGGATATAACGATCCCGCCCGCAGACGCTATATCGATCATTGGCTCAAAACCATGACGGTTTCTATCGAAAAATATAACGATCTGCTTTTTTAACCCATAATATTTGCAATAGGAAAGGATATCTTCATGCCATCAAAACGCGTCAGTGAAATGTCTGAACTGGAAAAACGACGCTATTCCTTAAGCGCAAGGATGTTCCATACTGTTTTACTGATCTCTGTCGTATTGTTTATTGTATCCCTTGTGATCAGTTATGTAATGTATGCGATTGTAATTGAGGAAAATCCATCCCTGGAGAACCTTCTTAACCTGCAGGATTCTGCCCGCATGGGCTTTCTGCTGCAGTATGCGCTTGTTATGCTGGTTGTAACGATTGCGCTCGCGGTGATTCTGGTGCAGCGTCTCAAACGTGATGTTGTCAGGCCGATTAATGAGCTGACGGTTGCCGCTGAGAAATATATGCGGCATGAATACGACGAAGAGACCGGCGCATCCTATTTCTCAGACCTGAATATCCGGACCGGCGACGAGATCGAACATCTTAGCGAAACCATGGCAAAAATGGAAGCAGACATGAAAGGGTTTCTTGC
>CAZRNI010000303.1:2742-3080 GCA_964601425.1 uncultured Eubacterium sp.
TAACTGCTGAAAAAGAGCGGATCGGCACGGAGCTGCATCTGGCAACGCAGATTCAGACGAGCATGCTTCCCACATTATTCCCGCCGTTTCCGGACAGAACAGAATTCGATCTGTTTGCAGATATGAAACCCGCGAAAGAAGTCGGCGGCGATTTTTATGATTTCTTCCTGCTGGATAAAGATCATCTGGCGCTGGTAATTGCCGATGTTTCCGGAAAAGGCGTTCCTGCGGCTCTGTTTATGATGGCCTCCAAGATCATGATCAACAACCGGGCTATGATGGGCGGTACGCCGAAGGATATCCTCAGTTTCGCCAACCGGCAGATCTGCGCAAATAAT
>CAZRNI010000304.1:0-3077 GCA_964601425.1 uncultured Eubacterium sp.
AGGTATGGATCCAGACATTCCTGCTGGTTTTGTCCGAGGCAGGCATTATGGGCGTTGTAATCGCAACAGGTATTATTGAGGGACTGCTTGATGCGGCACTCATAAGGATAGCCAGTATTTGATATTTCCACAGGTGAAATAAGTACGATAAATCAAAAAAAGTGTAGAATTCTACAGTTTTTCATAGCAGAGGGTCGCTTAATGTGCTACTATGTTATCGAAAAAAGTGTAGAATTCTACATTTTTTTCGATAAAAACGATGGAGGCTTTATAGTGATTAAACGTGACAAGTATCTCAATCAATTAATCAATGCGAGAAATAATGGGTTCCCAAAGGTGATTACGGGTATACGCAGATGCGGCAAATCCTATCTTCTTAAAGAAATATATCGCGAGTACCTGCTTTCTGATGGCGTAAATGAAGATGATATCATAATTCTTGAGCTGGATGATGACAGAAACAGCACTTATAGAGATCCACTGCTGCTTGGCAGCTATGTCCGTGAGCTGTGTTCCGGAAAGGAAAGATGCTATGTTATTCTCGACGAGATACAGATGGTATATCCGATAATCAATCCTAATTTGACAAAAGGAAAACACATTCCTGCAGGGAAAAAGGATGAGCAGACGGTCACTTTTGTTGATGTGATACTGGGTCTGTCACGGGAAAAGAATATCGACTTATATGTTACAGGATCGAATTCGCATATGCTCTCGTCAAACATTGTGACAGCATTTAGGGATAAGGCTACAAATATTAAGCTATTTCCGTTGTCGTTTGAAGAATTCCATAATAACAGGGGCGGATCAGCAGCAGAGGATATATATGAGTACATGCAGTTTGGCGGAATGCCTCTTGCTGTGCTGAAAGGCGATGAGGATAAAAGAGAGTACTTAAAGTCACTTTTTGAGACTACGTATTTCAGGGATATCATTGAGCGTAATAACCTGAAGAAAAGTGAGGCACTGGACGAACTATGCGACATAATTAGTACGATGACAGGAGAACTGATCAATTCTGAGAAGATATCCAAAACCTTTGTCAGCGTCAGGCATGAAAAAATAGGAAAAGACACTGTAGAAAAGTATATTGGATATTTCGAAGACGCTTTTATTATTCAGGAAGCAAGACGGTATGATCTTAAAGGAAGAAAAGAGATCGGAGCGCTGAGAAAGTATTATTTCTGCGATACCGGTCTGCGCAATGCCAGACTTAATTTTGCTTTCCCGGATGAAGGACAGATCCTCGAGAATATCGTATATAACGAGATGATCTATAATGGATATTCAGTAAATGTTGGAGTGTTTGACTCGATAGAAAAGAATAAAGACGGAAAGTCCGTTCGTAAGACCAATGAGGTTGATTTCTATGCTTCAAAAGGACTGCGAGCTTATTACATTCAGGTGTCTGCAGATATCTCCAATGCGGAAACAAGAGCAAGAGAAGTACGACCATATATGTTACTAAACGATCAGGTGCAGAAGATCATAGTAGTTAATCGTCCGATTCGCGAAAGCAGGGATGAAAATGGATTTACTATAATCGGAATAACAGATTTCCTCCTCAACTTCATCAAATAAGAGAAATCGACAGAGTCCGGATTTAGAGAAAAACTAAATAGTATTACATAGCGCTTTATAGATCGGAATTTGTTGAAATAAAACAATTATATGGCAGAAGGACTTGTTATCAAGATGAAAGAGACAAAATTAGCAAGCACAATAGTACTATCTACAAATATGAAAGGCACTCCGGGTTCTCCTTTTAATCAGGAGGCTGCAGAAAACGCTTTGCATTTCCACAGAAGTTTGCCGATATATGAAAGAACAAGGCTTGTTTCACTTAGAACTGTTGCTGATGAACTTGGTGTGAAAGCTGTCTATCTCAAGGATGAATCAACAAGATTCGGATTGAAGGCATTCAAGGGGCTTGGTGGAAGCTATGCTGCGTTCAGGATCTTATGCGATAAGCTGGGTCTGGATTATAGAAATGCGGTCTTCAGTGATTTCATGACAGATGAAAATCGGAAAAAATGCAGTGAAGTGGTGTTTGTCACCGCAACGGATGGAAACCATGGAAAAGGAGTCGCCTGGGCTTCGAGTCTGTTTGGATGCAAGGCATATGTCTACATGCCAGCAGGTTCTGTAGAAGCATGAAGGAAGGCAATCGAAGATGCCGGTGCTGAGAAGGCCGTTATCAGTAATCTTAACTATGACAATGTAGTACAATATGCCAGCAGACAGGCGGAAGAAAAAGGGTGGACACTGATCCAGGATACTGCCTGGGAAGGCTACGAGAAGATTCCGCGGTGGATTGTGGAAGGTTATCTGACGATGGGCGTCGAAATCTGCGAACAGCTTGATGGGGCTGTACCTACTCATGTGTTCCTGCAGGCTGGTGTTGGTGCAATGGCTGGCGGGATCCTGGGATATCTGTCAAATGTTTTTGCTGCAAAGGAGCCAGTCTTCACTATAGTAGAGCCGTCAACAGTCGCATGTCTCTACGAATCCGCAAAGGCTGGAGATGGAAACATCCGCTCCATTTCAGGAGACCCTGTAACGATCATGGCCGGTCTGAACTGTGGAACACCCTGCAGTATCACATGGCAGACTATCCGCGACAGAGCCAGCTTTTACTGTGCCTGCACAGATGAAGTGACAGAAAAAGCAATGCGGGAACTTGCCCTGGTCCCGAATGAAAAAGAACGCGTGGTTGCGGGTGAGAGCGGTGCGGTGACCTATGGTGTGCTCAGGGAGGTCATGAAAAGCGATTTTGTCAAAAGGGAAATGGGAATCGATGAAGAATCTATCATTCTCCTGATCAATACCGAGGGGGATACGGATCCAGAAGGATATGATAGAGTTATAAGATTGTAAATAAGATTTGTGGAGATGAACTACAATGAAAGTAATTGATTTGACACATGTCATAGAAAGTACCATGCCGGTTTATCCAGGCACAGAGCCACCGACTTTTGAGCCGGCGAATACTTATGAAAAAGATGGATTTAACATAGTTTAGCAAGAATTCCCCCATCCTCTGTAGGTGGCGGGATGAATTGCAAAAAAACATCTCA
>CAZRNI010000305.1:0-3028 GCA_964601425.1 uncultured Eubacterium sp.
TGTCGAACGCGTTTTTGCCGCGGGTGAACAGCTGCCCATCGGAACCCCCTTCCCAAATGAGAAGGTCTTTCTGCTGGATGAAAAAGACCAGCTTATCACAGCACCCGGCGTCACAGGCGAATTATGCGTCGCAGGCAGCTGTCTTGCACTCGGCTACTACCGGAATCCTGAGATGACCGCGCGCGCATTTACACAAAATCCACTGCAGCAATGTTACCCGGAACGCATATACCGCACCGGTGACCTCGCATCCTACAACGCTGCCGGAGAACTCTGTTTTGCCGCACGGCGCGATTTTCAGATCAAGCACATGGGGCACCGCATCGAATTGGGAGAAATTGAGGCGGCGCTTGAAAAACTGCCGGCGATCGAGCGCGCATGCTGTCTTTACCTGCACGGTAAAATTGTGGCATTTTATGTCGGAAAAGATGACCGGAAACAGCTTGCACATCAGCTTTCCGGTTCCCTGCCGCAGTACATGATCCCGAATGCATGGATGCAGTGTGACACCTTCCCGCTCACCAAAAACGCAAAAATCGACCGCGCAGCACTCGAACAGAAATACGCGGACAGGAGGAAAAAGCGCGCATGAATTATCAGGATTTTGAAGCACTTCCAACGCCCTGTTACGTCTTCTCCGCCGACGAACTGAGGGAGCGTCTGGCCGCAGTCCGCAAACTGCTCGGGCCCGATATCCGCCTCGTTTATGCTATGAAGGCAAATCCGTTTCTGATCCGTTCTGCTCTCCCCTTCGTGGATGCACTGGAGGTCTGTTCTCCAGGTGAAGCAGAGATCTGCGCTGCTTCGGACGTTCCGCCCGCAAAGCTGGTCCTTTCCGGCGTCAACAAAGAAAAAGAGAACTTCCGGATGATCGCAGCGCGCTGGGGTAATTCTCCTGTCTATACAGCCGAATCGCCGGCACAGCTCGCACTGCTGAATGCGATCGCCATGGAAAAAAACCTCAAAATGCAGGTCCTTCTCCGTGTCTCTGCCGGCAATCAGTTCGGCATGGATGAACCGGATCTATTCGATCTGATCCGCCGCCGGGATGCATTTCCGGGCGTTTCACTGCTCGGCCTGCAATTTTACAGCGGCACCCAGAAACTGCCGCGCCAGATCCGTTCAGAAATCTCTTATCTGGATGATCTGATCAGCCGGATCACGCATGAAACCGGTTATATGCCCGCCGAACTTGAATACGGGCCGGGACTCGCCGTACAATACTTTGTCAACGAAACAGATCGGGATCTCAAGGAGACTGTCACCACTCTGACAGAACTGCTGCACGGCATGCATTTTGCCGGCCGGATCACACTGGAGATGGGCCGATTTCTTACCGCACACTGCGGTTATTACGCCACAAGGATTGTCGACTGCAAATCCATCAGCGGCAGGACCTTCTGCATCACAGACGGCGGCGTCCACCAGATTAATTATTTCGGCCAGTCTATGGCAATGAAGGTCCCGCATATCATGACAAAGAGCACTCCGGCATCGGAAGTTTCTGTGTCATCTGATGCTTCTGCGTCATCTGAAGTTTCTGCGTCATCTGAAGCTTCTGCGTCATCTGAAGCTTCTGCGTCATCTGAGATTTCTGCGAAGAAAGAAGATCCCTCCTGTATGATCTGCGGATCACTCTGTACCACGGCCGATGTTCTTGTCCGTGAAATCAGCCTGCACGATCCGCTGCCCGGCGATCTGCTCGTTTTCACCCGCACGGGTGCATACTCCGTTACAGAAGGCATAAGTCTTTTTCTGTCACGGGATCTCCCGGCCATATACCTGTCAACCAATAACCATCTGACGAAAGTCAGGCCAACAGAACAAACATGGAGAATGAATTATGGAACAATTACTGGAAATTCTTGAAGACATTCAGCCGGATGCGGACTATGAGACCTGCACCACATTAATCGATGACGGTATTCTCAGCTCATTTGAACTTCTCTCTCTCGTGAGTGAACTGGAAGAAGCATTTGAAATCCGCATCACGCCTGTGGACCTGATACCATCCAACTTCAATTCTGCCAAGGCAATTTTTGAACTGGTTCAGCGCCTGCAAAAATAACAGATAACGGAGACCACCATGCTGTCATTCGTATCCTTTGGCTTTTTGCTTTTTCTGATCATCTGCGTGACCGGCTACTATCTTCTGCCCGGAAACAGCCGTCCCTTCTGGCTTCTGGCTTTTTCCTGGCTCTATTATTTACTTGCCGCCGGTTCCGGACTGATCTTCTTTCTCTTGTTTTCAACCGCGGTTACCTATTGCGGCGGTCTGTTTGCCGAACGCGGAAATAAAGCTGCACTTCCTGTATCTCTGTTACTGGATTTCGGCATGCTGGCATTTCTGAAATATACAAATTTTCTGGTGTTTAATTTTAATGCTCTGTTTGGAACAGAGCTTCACCTGCAGAAACTGCTGCTTCCTCTGGGAATATCTTTCTACACATTTCAGACCGCCGGCTATGTGCTCGATGTAACCTGGAAGCGATGTAAAGCAGAGCGAAATATCTTTCGCTATGCTTTATTTGTGTCATTTTTTCCGCAGATCATGCAGGGGCCGATCGGGAGATATGACCGTTTATCGGGATCTCTGTTTGCGTCACATCCTTTCGACCCTGTAAACATCCAGCGCGGACTGATCCGGATTCTGTGGGGTTTCTTTAAAAAAATGCTGATTGCCGACTATGCGGCTCTGTACGTAAACAGCATTTTTGATCCGGCTGCATCTGTTCACGGATACGGGATTCTTGGCGTTCTTATGTATAGTGCTGAATTGTATGCTGATTTTTCCGGCGGGATCGATATTGTGCTCGGAATTGCAGAAATGCTTGGTATTACACTGGACGAAAACTTCCGCCAGCCTTTCTTTGCCGTCTCCATTACAGACTTCTGGCACCGCTGGCATATCACCCTCGGAACATGGATGAAGGATTATCTCTTTGTCCCCGTGTCCTTGTCAGGCTGGATGGGACGATTTGGCAAATGGTGCCGAAAACATCTCGGAAAAACCACCGGACGGGCAATG
>CAZRNI010000306.1:0-3022 GCA_964601425.1 uncultured Eubacterium sp.
ACCACGGCGCGAGCGAGGAGCTGGTGCGCGCGAAGCTGCAAGGGCTTGTAGATGGCGAAACGGCCGTGTTTGCCATCGTCGATGTCGATGACTTCAAGCGCGTGAACGACACATACGGCCACGCGATGGGCGACAACCTCCTGAAGGCGGTGGCCGAGGCGGCCACGGGCATGTGCCGTGAAGAAGAAATCGATGGCCGCATTGGGGGGGACGAGTTCGTTGTTTTGTTCGTGGGGGAAAGCCCGCCGAACAAAGCCCAATTGATGACACGGCTCGAACAATGCAAAGAACAGGTGCGCGATCAATCGGCTGCGTTGGGCATTGACCCGCCCATTACGCTCAGCATTGGAGTGGTTGCGGCAACAGCCGAAGACAATACGTACACCGACGTCTTCAATCGCGCCGATCAATTGCTCTACGACGGGAAACGGTCCGGCAAAGACGCCTTGCTCATCGAATAACGCCCTGCTTACCGGGCAGGCGGGATGGTGTAGGGCCAGCGAAGCTCGACGGGGTGGATGTCGCCCGCTTTCCAGCGCTGCACGCCGCGGCCGTAGGTGATGAAGCAGTTGGCTTTGTCCAGTTCGCGCAGCATGGGACGCTCGTCGGTGGGAAGGATGCGCGCCACCAAGCGGTCGTTCTCGTCGCGCTCGACGATGCCGCGGCGCACGACCTGCACGGCATCGGGCCAGAATTCGGGTGCGAACTCCATGCGCGCGTACACCATGGGCGGATAGTCTTCTGACACACCCAAGTAACGGTCTATCAGCGGTTTCACCATCCAGTCAGCAGTGAATTCAGCGCCGATGGGCGGGCCGGAAATCCCGATGACCGGCGTGCCGTTCAGCATGGCACCCGAGCAATGCCGCCCGGGGCCCTGCGACAGCATGTGATGCAGCATCTGGCCGGTTTCCTCCAGGATCTCGCAGGTGAAATCGTCGGACCCCTTCGAAGAGCCCGCGTTGATAACGACGATGTCGGCCTTCTCGGAAGCTTCCGTCAAGGCCTTTTCAAGCTGGTCCCAGTTGTCCTTCACGATGGGGAAGCGCAACGGCTCGGCTCCCCACAACGTGAACTTGGCGCACAGCATCACCGCGTTGCTTTCCACGTTCTTGCCGGCGGGAAGGGGCTTGCCGGCATCCACCAGCTCGTTTCCCGTGGGGATGAACGCCACGACGGGGCGCTTCACCACGCGCACCTTCGTGTGTCCGCCCATGTTCAGCACCGAAAGCTTCGCGGGCGTCAGCGGCTCTCCCGCGCGCACCAACAGGTCGCCCTCGCGTAGCATGGCGCCCACCTGCGTGGTTGCGTTGCCGCGCCGCTCAGGCAGTTGATCGAGCGTGACGTGTTGGTCGTCTTCGCTGACGTGCACCCATTCGATGGGGATGGCGGTGTCGAAGCCGTCGGGCATGCCGATGCCCGTGTTGCAGAACTGCCAATCGACGCCGCGTTCCCAGGTGGTTGTGTCGGGGGCGCCGTCCTTGAAAGCGGCAAAATGGACGGCGATGCCGTCCATGTTAGAGGTCAGTTTATTGGGGAGCGTGTTCTTCGAGAGGATATCTTCGGCGGCTACCCGCCCGAGCGCTTCGGTTACCGGTACCGTCTCAGTCTTGCGCTCGAACCTCCAGATGTCGAGCACGTCCTGCATTGCCTGATGACGCGTTTTCTCGACATAGCCCGAATGGTCCCTCATCGACGTGTCTCCCTCCATGTTTCCCAATAGCGGTTGTCGGGATAGTAGCACGACAACCCGTCGTATCCACAAAGCGTGCGCGGCTGGCTTGGGCGCTCCATGCGTCTGAGGTATTCTTCCTCGGTGGCGCACTCCCGCGCCAGTTTGGCGTTGTGCCCGACGAGGGAAGCGTCGAAGATCAGGTCGTCCAAGTCGTCGCTGCGGCCCACCACCTTGTAAGCGGCGATGCCCAGCTTCTCGAAGTTCCACAGCGTGCACAGACCGCACGTGCGGCGATGGAAGTAGTGCGCCCACGTGTATTCGGTGTCTGCCGCATCACGTGCGAGCCGATCGGTTTCTGGATCGTCGTCGATGGGCCAGGTGACCGTGCCGCCGTTGCGCAGCGACAGGCACAGCGAAGGCTTTCCCTCGCAATGCTGGCCCAAGCAGTGTGAGTCGCTGAACGTGCAGCCGTTGCGCATCAGGAACACTTCGTATTCCAAATCGGGGTTCTCTCCCACGATGCCCTGGATTTCCGCGAGCGACAAGTCGCGCGGAAGAATGATGCGCGAAGCACCGCGCTGTGCATAATGGGCGACAAGGCGCGAGTTGAAAACGCCGGCCAGCGTGGAGATGACGGCGTCGACGCCCGTCTCGCGGATAGGCTCGATGAGGCCTTGCCCCGAAACGATGACGCCCTGCGCGCCAGCTTGCGCGATGCCGGGCAGGTATTCGCGCTTGATGTATTGCAGTTGCTCTTCGCTGTACAGCGCTGCGTTGAAGCATACGAAACCGTGAATCCCCAGCTCGCGGGCATGCGAGAGCTGATGGCACATTTGGTCGAACGTGAACGGGTTTGCGCTCAGGCCGAACCCGGACATGCGGTTCAGGTCGGCATGGGGGCCGAACTTGTCGGTCCAGGCGTCGTCGTGGAAGCCCATGTAGACTTCCTCGATGCCGGCGTTCTTGTAACGTTCGAGAACGCCGAACGAGTTGAGTGGTACGAGTACTGCCATAGTGCGATCACCGCATCGTTTCGTGCGCCACTGCGTAAACCAGGCGCCAGTCGGGGACGTTTCTCAATTCGCAGGACGTGTTGGTGAAATAGTAAGCGCGCCCATGCTTCACGTAGTCTATGCCTTCTTTGGTCCGGCAGCCCTGGCGCATGCGCAAGCAATGGTGCGTGCAGCCCTGGCCAAGGCGGAACTTGCTGTCTTCGGGCTCGGTCGCGCTGGCAGGCCCGCAGTTGCGACCCGTGGTTGCCAGGCAGAGGGGGGCGTGAAGCGACAGTACCAAGTCGGGATTTGCTTCCATGAGCGCTGTTGCGTCCAGCGCGGCGCATACGGGGTC
>CAZRNI010000307.1:0-3017 GCA_964601425.1 uncultured Eubacterium sp.
GTGCGAACGGTCCGAGAGGAGAAATATGTTTGACGATGCCGTCCTCTTCGACAAACCCCGATTTTTCAAATATACATCCCGCCGGCCGACTTTGTCCGCAAACCGGCCAGTATCCGCTCCGTCTGCTTCTCCGCATCCTTCATTGCGCGGGCGACGAAATCCTTCTCGTAACGTTTTTGCAAAATCACTGCATAACGCTTCTCCGGATTCAGTAGCTTCTCTTTCTGGAATTCGATTGCCGGATGTTTCCCAAGCAGCCGCTCCATATCTGAAATCACGCGCAGCGCCATCTCGATCAGCGGTACGCTTCCTCCGTCAAGATCCTGCAGGACTGCATTTTCCAACGGCGCGCGGCTTGCCTCCATAACATTGGTTGCAAATGCCTCCTGCTGCCGCTCATCGGCGTGTACCGGCGGCTGAAATTCCAGCCAGGTGATCAGAAGTACAAGGAAGCTGATGTCCCTCTCATCGATTCCTGCCGGATCCAGCGGATTCAGGTCAATCATACGGTATTCGATATGACTGATCCCGTCCCGGAACCCTTCAACTGAAAACATTCTGGCGGGCTTCACACGAATCGGATAATACAGTTCCCGCTCTTCTCTGAGCATTCCCTCTTCCACATATTTGTGAATGGAATTGATATACGCCTGAATGCTGCTGTAATCAAATACCGGTACGAACTGATTCCAGTAGCCATGTTCACTGGTACGGAGTGAACTGTAACCGCCCATGCCGGGTTTTCCCTGTTCTCCTTCACGCCAGTAAGAACCATCCTGTACCGGACTTGCGGCTGTCAGGGCTGCCACCAGCCAGCTGAAGGCAGCTGACTTCTCCGCCAGTTCCAGATACCGTTTCTCTGTAAAAAGCGCAAAATCCGTTTCCACACTCTGCTCGAAACGCTCGCGCAGATAATACTCCGGATAGGAAAAATTGAAATGAATTCCGGACAGCAGCATTTTCCGTTTTCCGTATTTTTCCGCCAGATAATCACGGTACCGGCTTTTCCAGCTCAGATCATCCGCATACTGCGCAACCTGAATATCTTTCTCTTCGGTAAGATACGGCGGCACAGAATGCGGCCAGAGCAGCTCACGCCCGGTCTGCAGTCCGTTCAGAACCGACACAACCTTCTCCCGTTTCTGCAGAATAGATTCATACAGCTTTTCCGGTGAAGTACGCACATTCGTCACCATCTCCACCTGCGCCTCGCTGAAATCCCGGTCGACCAGCGGATCATCATGAATCGGATGTGGTGTATCAGCGAGAAATCCATCCGGTTTCACGCGCAGGCTTTCTTCCTCCAGCCCGATCCCGCTGCTCCGGTAAAATTCCTGCCGCGTATTGTGGGGCAGCCGCTTATCCAGCTGTCCGTATTCCTGCACGAAAGATTCCATGGTTCTGCCGTGTTCCAGCCCAATCGTGATGGCCCGCGCAGGATTGGAGAGCTGTTCCGCCCGCAAATACAGCGGATTCAGATACGATGCCTCTTTAAACCCGCGCCGGTACAGGCCGTCACGCGCCAGATCAAGGACCCGCATCAGCAGATCCCGCAGATAAATGCGGTTAAGCGATGCCGGTATGCTGCGCCGGGAAAGCAGTGTGCGAAGCACCTTCGGCGACATACCCTGCTGGAACAGCGTGCAGCCATTTGTCAGAAGCTGTTTCAGTTCCGGAAGGCGCTGCATCAGTCCCGCATGGAAGGCTGCCACAGTAAATGTCTCATAAATCGGCTGCGTGCAGGTACTGCGGAATTCAATGGTCCCGCGATAGGTAAGATCCACATATTTATATGAGCGCAGATATTGAATATCATCTTCTTCCGGACGAAATGTCATCCGGCGAACACGCCCGCCGTCAGCACGGCTATAATACGCTGTATCCTGATATACGTCATGTGCAGGATAAATGGTATTCGTCCGGACACCGCTGCCTCCGCTTCGCAGGATTCCCGGGATGACACTGCCCACAGCAGCATCTTCCACATAAAAGCCGGTGATGGAATCTGACGCAATATAGTCCTTCCAGGAAATCGGTTCCAGGAAAAGATATTTCCCGTCACGCTCTGTGCAGAACATGTTCATATCTGCGATATAATCCGTCAGTTCCTCAATTGTGCGCACCGGCTCATTCCAGAGGCCGACATTTTTCGGATTGATCCCGTGCATGCTGTATTCCCACAGCCAGTCCCGGTTGATCAGAATGTCCGGATTCTCAGGCCAGACAGAATTGGCAAAAAGCAGTGCCTTAACAGGCTCAAGAAGGTTAAACACCTCGATCACATCAATGATCTGCGTCTGATCCACATCCATCTGCACCTGTGAGGCCGCCGAAAACATACCGAAAAACGGCCAGGCATGGATCGGAAATCCTTCCGGCGCATACTGACTGCTCTGCAGATATTTATACAGCATCCGGTAACGTCCGTTCGCGACCGGCTCTCTGCGGTTGATCAGATAGTGCGGATTAATCCCCATACCGGTCATTATATGCCCGCTTTTTTGCAGTTCCTCCTGCGTAAAGGCATAATACTTCCGGAAACGTTCTTCCAACGTATGAATATCAAACGCACGCCCGAATGACCATTCCAGTGTATTGTAGCTGCAGTCGAAAGAAATCGAGTCGCCGGTCGCCGGATCTTCTGCAAACCACAGACGTCCGTTTTCATCCCGCTTCTCATTCTGAAAATGAAATATCTGAACAAACTGCTCTGCAGCTGCCTGAACCGCATCAAACTGTACGGGAATCCGTTTCTGATTGACGATAGGAAGCTCCAGCTCTACCCCGACATACGGTTTGCTTTCCCTGACAAGCGGTTCAATGAATCTTTTCTTAATTGCTTCTTGATACATGACATTACATCCCCTTGAATCCTCCTCCGTATCATATAAACGAAGGACCGTTTTGCTGCACTTATATCAATCAGGATGTTTTTCTCATGTGTCTTATTCTATATATGTTTCAACTGCCTGATGATATTTATTTCATAGTTTTCCTACTTGTTATATATGATTTAT
>CAZRNI010000308.1:0-3013 GCA_964601425.1 uncultured Eubacterium sp.
ATTTGCCTCTATCGGGCAGCTGTTTGGAACCGGGGGAATGGGTCTGGCCGCCCGCGCCGGTATCTAATACCTGCTGCAGTTTGCAGTGCTGATTGTTATCGCGGTTCTGGGCAGTACAAAGGTGATCCGCTGGCTGGTTACACGCATTCTGTATCAAAACAGCCTGCATCTGGGCGAATCTGTATTGAATATGCTTACATTTGTCGGGACAATTCTGCTGCTTATCTGCATCACGGCCGGGCTGGTAAGCAATACGTACCAGAGTTTTTTGTATTTCCGGTTCTAGTAACCGGTATTGCCTGCATGGGACGATCATTCCATGAGCAAGCGAAAGCGTGTCTGCGATGGAATATTTCCCATGCAGGCAGTAAGGTGAATAAGATGAATGAAAAACGAAAAGCCCTGCGCGAAAAGATGCTCAGGGAAAACGCAATGATTATCCAGATGCTTCTGGTGATTGCTTTTATCATAATATTTGCAGTGATTAATCTGGTAGTGCCGGACCGTCTGTATTCGCAGGAGGAAAACCGCACGCTGGCACAGCGGCCGTCGGCTTCTGCCCGGAATCTGGCGGACGGAAGTTTTTTTTCGGATCTGGAGACCTGTTATTCTGATCAGTTTGTGCTGCGGGATAAATGGGTAATGCTGCAGGCAAATCTTGCCCGTCTGACCGGAAGAAGAGAACTGAACGGGGTTTACATCGGAAAGAAAAAGTATTTACTGGCAAAGCCGGCAGAGCCGGATGAATCACAGATCGCCGGGATCACGGATGCAATCAATGCATTTCGCGAAGCACATGAAAAATTGAATACACAGGTACTGATGGTACCGGATGCGGCCAGTGTTCTTTCGGATAAACTGCCGGAGTATGCGCCTTTGCATGATCAGGTGTCAGATCTGCTTGCTTTTTCGCAGCGACTGGACCCGGAGATCATGTGGCTGGATGCTGTGACGCCGCTTCTTGCGCACGCAAGTGAGGAAATCTATTATCATACGGACCATCACTGGACGAGTGCAGGGGCGAAATATGTGTTTGACTATATTGCGCACGATATGGGGATTGGATCGGTTGTACAGGAATACGATAAATATGTTGTTTCTGATGAATTTGAGGGGACACTTGCGGCCAAAACAGGGCTGCACAGGACCAAAGATGTTATTGAAGTATATACACCGCTTGGGACGGACGTGGAATACTATGTGAGTTATCCGGATACAAATGAAAAATCCACGTCAATGTTCCACAGCGAAGCGCTGGACCAGAAAGACCAGTATACAGTCTTTTTCGGCGGAAATCATCCGCTGGTTGAGATTCATACAACTGCTGATACGACAAGAAGCCTTATGATTTTCAAGGATTCCTATGCAAACAGCTTTGTTCAGTTTTTGTATCCTTACTATAAGAATATTATCTTGATTGATCCGCGCTATTACTATGATAATGCGGAGGCACTGATCAGTACACACGGAATTACTGATGTTTTGATTCTGTATAGTGCTGATACGGCTTTCGAAGATACATCCCTGGCGGACTGCCTGAATGCGATGCGGTACTAGGGACGGAGTGACGCAGCATGTAACAGACGGCGGAATATGGGATACAGGGGGATGGTCAGCACGATGCCGGCCGCCCCCTGTACTGCATTAAAGGGGAGCCCGGCGACTGCGAGTGTGAATGCAGCCGCGATGCCTGCCTGCGTGAAGGTTCCATTGGATATGCATACGACGATGATGTCGCAGAAAAAATATCCGATAATCATGAGAATTTCGCCTGCAATTCCGGCTGCAGGCACAGCTGTGGATACGGAGTGTTCCCCGGCACGCGGCTGTGTCAGGACAGATTTCTGTACAGGGAATAACCGGCTGCGTCCGTCGGCGCGCTGCACATCAGATTCCGCGCGTCTGTCATTTGCATGAGGTGCCTGCAGATGCTGCAAAAACCGCAGGACCTGCGCTGCGACAGCAGCGGTCAGAAATTTGATCAGAAATGTACCCGGTACCCACAGAACATATCCGCCGAGAAGATCCGAAAGAGCGGAGCCGATGCCGGCAGCGAGACCGCCGGTGACCGGTCCGAGCAGAAAGCCTGCAAGCAGGACGAAAGCATCGCCCATATGAATGTAACCGAATGTGGGCGTCTGGATTTTCAGAACGGAGGTTGCCAGCAGGATCAGAGCTGCAAACATGGATGCGCTTATGATTTCACGGGTCTGAAGCCGCTGGGATGATATGATCTGATTCATAAAGGGCTGCTCCTTGCTGTTAGGATCAATTTGTTGCTGTTTTATAACCCTGATAAGGTAATACCATACTATATTATCAGATTCGTTTACATTTGTGAATACGATCAGATATGATTTGTTTATGCAGCACAATAGAAAAAAATGATTAATATGTGATAAATGCAGGAAGAGTATTATGCGTAAATCGATTAAGGAATATCAGGGAAAAGAGAATCTGGAAGCCTTGCCGGAGCGGCTTCCTGCCTGGTACGCAGATCATCACAGAGATCTGCCGTGGCGCGGCACGGGCAATTCCTACGACGTCTGGCTGTCTGAAATCATGCTGCAGCAGACGCGCGTCGCGGCGGTGATTGAATATTTCCTCAGATTCAAAGCGGCTCTGCCCGGGATTCCGGAACTGGCTGCCTGCGAAGAAGAGCGTCTGATGAAGCTGTGGGAGGGACTCGGCTATTACAGCCGTGTACGGAATCTGCAGAAAGCCGCACAGAAGGTCATGGCGGATTATGACGGGCGGCTGCCGGAAACAGCCGGGGAACTGCGAAAGCTGCCGGGAATCGGTCCCTACACAGCCGGCGCCATTGCATCGATTGCATTCGGAGTTGCCGTGCAGTCGGTTGACGGCAATGTACTTCGGATCTGTGCAAGGATTACCGGGAATCAGGATGATATTGCCCTGGCGGAGACAAAGAAATCACTGGAAGCGGCACTTGCAGATGTATTTTGCGAGGCGTGTGAGGGAATGGCCGTTCATCCCGGGATTTTAAATCAGG
>CAZRNI010000309.1:0-2999 GCA_964601425.1 uncultured Eubacterium sp.
TCAAAGAAATACGGCTCACCTGTGAGAACATTGGTCGCCACCGCAACCAGCCGACGCGCCGGATCATCAAACCGCGCGCGGTTCAGCGGATTCTCACCGCCCATCAGCATATCAAATAAATACGTAAATCCTGTGACGCCGTGCTCTTTTTTTACCGCGCCCATACCGGTGTACTCCGGATCATGCCGGTGCGTCAGATTAATCCGCGGACAAAATCCGATCTGTCCGGAGACATAGCCCGTCGCGGACATCGCACCCGCCGAGACGCCGATCGTCGTCTGAAAATTAATCCCGTGCTCCATCAGCACATCCAGCGCGCCCTGCGTATAGAGCCCGCGCCACGCGCCGCCCTCCAGCACCAGGCAGCCTTCTGTAATCACATCCGGCGCATTCCCCGCCGGAATCTCCGCCACCTTACTATATACCTTCATCTTTTTAGCCATACAAATCCAGTCCTTTTCTATTTATCTTCCGGAGACAAGACGGTTCTCTGACTCCTTTTCACCACTCGAAACAGTGATGTACTTGACAATCCATGTACTCTGCGCGCGACTTGACAAGGAAAGGCCGGAGAAATTCACGCATAGATGATGCCAGTGTGCAGCAAATAAATGGTACTCTTTCATGAATTTGCTGCACACCTGCAGAATCTAAGCGCAAAGTTCGATGGCTTTCCGTCGGAGCGACGCGGACACATGATTGTCATTCTCATAAGTTCACAGGAGACAGAGAACCACCCCTGCCTCCTCACAACTTCATCGACAGCCCGATCCTTTTGCGCTTCACATCTACGGAGATCACCTTCACTTCAACGACATCTCCTACGCTGACGACTTCCAGCGGATGCTTGACGAATTTTTTATTGGACATCTGAGAGATGTGTACCAGGCCGTCCTGGTGCACGCCGATGTCGACAAATGCGCCGAAGTCGATGACGTTGCGGACGGTTCCCTTGAGGATCATGCCTTCTTCCAGGTCTTCGATCTCCAGGACATCGCTGCGCAGCACAGGTTTTGGCATGTCCGCACGCGGATCGCGGCCGGGTTTCATGAGTTCTTTGATGTTGTCGCGCAGCGTGATCTCACCGATCCCGAGAATTTCCGCCAGCTGCGCAGCATCCGGACTGCCGGCTTTTCCGGCAGGGTCTGCTCCGCTGTCCCCGGCAGCTTTCTCCGGTTTTCCGTCAGAATCTTCCGGACCGTTTTTCTTTACTTTCCCGGCGCGTTCCATCTCCCGGATCACTTCAGACAGCCTCTTATTTTCTTTCCCCGCCAGCACATCTTCCATCTTCAGACCCAGCAGTTCCAGCAGACGCTTCATTGCATCATAGGCCTCCGGATGTACTGCCGTGGCGTCAAGCGGTTCTTTTCCGCCTGCGATCCGCATGAATCCCGCGCACTGCTCAAATGCCTTCGGGCCAAGCTTCGGAACCTTCAGAAGGTCTTTCCGGCTTTTAAACTGTCCGTTTTCCTCACGGTACGCGACTATGTTTTTCGCAATCGTCTTTGAAATGCCGGAGATATATTCCATCAGCGGCGCCGATGCCGTGTTCAGATCTACGCCTACATGGTTTACGCAGTCTTCCACGACGCCGCCGAGGGCGCTGCCGAGTTTTTTCTGGTTCATATCGTGCTGGTACTGGCCGACGCCGATGGACTTCGGATCAATTTTAACCAGCTCCGCCAGCGGATCCTGCACGCGCCGGGCAATCGACGCCGCGCTCCGCTGTCCCACATCAAATTCCGGAAATTCCTCTGTCGCCAGCTTGCTCGCCGAATAGACAGAGGCTCCGGCTTCGTTCGTAATCACGTACTGCACCTTTGCCGGAATTGTCTTAAGATATTCCGCGATGAACTGCTCTGATTCACGGGAAGCGGTTCCGTTTCCGACAGATATCAGCGAGATATTATATTTTGAGATGAATTTCGTCAGTACCGCGCGCGCGTCCGCCTGTTTTTTGGCGTTCGTCGGCGCCGTCGGGTAAATTACATCGGTATCGATCACCTTTCCTGTCTCATCTACCACTGCCAGTTTGCAGCCGGTGCGGAAAGCCGGATCCCAGCCGAGAACTACCTTCCCTGCAATCGGCGGCTGCATCAGAAGCTGTTCCAGGTTTTTGCCAAACACCTTGATCGCACCGTCCTCAGCCGCTTCGGTCAGCTCATTCCGGATCTCACGCTCAATGGCAGGCGCGATCAGACGCTTGTAGCTGTCCTCGATTGCAGCCTGCAGCACCGGCGCTGTGTACGGATTGTTCCTTGTAATAATGTTGTGCGCCAGATACCGATGAACCTTTTCCTCGTCGACCACGATTTTTACAGTCAGCATTTTTTCCGCCTCGCCGCGGTTGATCGCAAGCACGCGGTGTCCGGGAATTTTGGCAACGGTCTCCTGATGGTCATAATACATCGAATAGACGCCGTTTTCCTCCGCACCTTTTGCCGCTGCCGTCACAAGAACGCCTGTCCGGCGGGTGTGGTTGCGGATACCGTGACGGTATTCGGCATTGTCAGATATTTCCTCCGCAATGATATCCGATGCGCCGGCGATAGCTTCCGCCGCAGAAGCAACGCCTTTTTCCTCAGAAATATATGCTTTGGCAGCTTCCTCCAACGGCGTATTGATTTCCTGCGCCATAATCAGATCCGCCAGCGGCTGCAGCCCTTTCTCCACAGCGATCGTCGCACGCGTGCGGCGCTTCGGCCGGAACGGCCGGTAAAGATCCTCCAGCGCAACCATCGTCTCCGCTTTTTCAATCGCCTCTGCCAGCTCCGGCGTCAGCTTCCCCTGCTCCTCTATCGTCGCCCGGACCTGCGCCTTCTTTTCCTCCAGATTGCGCAGATACGTCAGCCTGTCAAACAAATTACGGAGCACTTCATCATTCAGTGCACCGGTCGCTTCCTTTCTATAACGGGCAATAAACGGAATCGTATTGCCGTCATCGATCACTTTCACTGCCGCTTCCGCCTGCTGCGGCTTAATTTCCAGCTCCGCAGCCA
>CAZRNI010000310.1:0-2999 GCA_964601425.1 uncultured Eubacterium sp.
AAAACGCGGTCGACAATATAATAGGTACAGTTGCATGTGATCTCAGTCGGACCGTATACATTGACAAAACGGGCATTCGGCAGTGCTTCGCGCCAGAGATTAAGCTGTTTGACCGGCATTACCTCACCGGAGAAGATCACTTGTTTGACATCGGTCGGGATTTTATAGTCAAATCCGTGGAGCTGTGAGAGCAGACAGACAGCTGAAACGGCCCAGATCAAAGTCGTCACATGATGTTCCGTCAGGTAATCCAGCAGTTCCGCCGGGACAGAAAAGAACCGCGTGGGAATGATTCTGACTGTCGCACCTGTCTTCAGGGCGGAGTAGATATCCTTTACGGAGACGTCAAAGTCGAAGGGCGCCTGATTTCCGATAACATCATGTTCCGTGATCTGAAACAAATCCGTAAATTGTTCAATAAAATCTATGACAGCACGGTGCGGAACCAATACGCCTTTGGGTGTTCCGGTTGAGCCTGATGTAAAATTGCAGTAGAGCGGATCCAGATCCGTTGCCTGTGCGCGGATTGCAGACAGGACTGCATCATCCTGCGGATTATCGGTTTTATTTGCCGCGGTTATATCTTCAAGCAGGAGGACGGAACCGGTAAATCCTGTATCGGCAAGCGCAGCAGCATGTTCAGCGTCCGTAAGAATCACTTCAGGCTGAAGCGTATTAAGAATCTGACGGAGCCGTCCCGCAGGCTGACGTGTGTCCATCTGCGCGTAAAAACAGCCGGCTGTGATAATCCCCATGAACGCCCGGATTGCCGCAACACTTTTTTCCAGATAGACGGCAACCGGATTACGCGGTGCAACACGCACGGCAAGAGATGCTGCAATGGAATGACGGTCCTGATTCAGTTCATTCCATGTGATGGAATGCTCAGGATCGGCAAATGCAATCCGGTCCGGGAGGCGGGATGCAGTCTGTTCCAGATATTCTAAAACATTAGTCATAGAGAGCTCCAAAAGGTTAAGTATACAGAGTGATCAGACGGTTCAGCAGGTGCATGGCGACTTCTTCCTTGCTCATCAGTTCCAGCTGTTCGGCGTGATCAGCAGTGATCATGGTTACAACGTTGGTATCTGTGCCAAATCCTGCACCGGCTACTTTAACGTTGTTGCCGACGATCATGTCGAGGTTCTTTTTTACCAGCTTTGCGCGTGCTCTTGCCTCCAGCTCAGATGTCTCCATCGCGAAGCCGCAGAGCAGCTGGCCGGGTTTCTTGTGATCGCCCAGATACTGAAGTGTATCCGGCGTGCGCTCCAGCTGAATCGAGAGATCGCTGTCCTTTTTTTTGATTTTTTCATCAGAAACAGAAGCAGGGCGGTAGTCGGCAACGGCTGCCGCTTTGATGATGATGTCCTGCTCATCACTGCGTGCGGTAACCTCGTCGAACAGATCCTGTGCACTGCGGATTGACACATATTTTGTAAAGAGCGGCGGCTCCAGCGCTGTGATGCCGCTGACAAGTGTGACATCAGCACCGCGCAGGGATGCAACCTTCGCGATTGCATAACCCATCTTACCGGATGAACGGTTTGTGATGTAGCGCACCGGATCCATCGGCTCCTGTGTCGGACCGGCTGTGACCAGAATTTTCTTTCCCTCAAGGTCCTTTGGAAATGCGGTTTCGTGCAGGATATACTGTAGGATCAGCGTTTCATCCGGAAATTTCCCGCTCCCGGTATCACCGCATGCGAGCAGACCGGATGCCGGTTCTATTATTTTCCAGCCGTAGTTGATCAGGGTCTGTTTGTTGTCCTGTGTAACCGGATTTTCATACATGTGTGTGTTCATGGCCGGCGCAATGAGTTTCGGGCATGTGCTGGCAAGAACCGTGGTTGTCAGCATGTCATCAGCAATGCCATGTGCGAGTTTTGCCATGATATTGGCTGTCGCGGGGGCAACCAGTACGAGATCGGCTTTCTTGGCCAGTTCTACATGTGTCACTTCCCAGGGGTGATTGCGGTCAAAGGTATCCGTCAGGCATTTCTGTTTTGTAAGCGTCTCGAATGTGATCGGATTGATGAAGTTCGCTGCATTTTCTGTCATGATGACATGCACCTCAGCATGCTGTTTCATCAGCAGGCTTGCAAGATTCGCTGCCTTGTAAGCGGCAATTCCGCCGGTGACACCCAGTACGATGGTTTTTCCTTTTAACATGGTTTGCACTCCTGTCTGTTTTCAGGTGAACTGCTGTCAGTATTTCAGTGTAGCATCCCGTGAAATCTGATGCAAGATTTATCAGAGATCCTGCTAAGAATTCACACAAAATTCGTTTGTATTTGGCACTTTAATATGATACAATTCCAAAGGATCAAGAGAGATCCAGGATGTATTGTATCCCGGAAAGTCATTTGATCAGGCATATTTCGGCCGGATTCTTCCTTTCGGATCCGTCGTACCGGTGCATCGGACGGCAGGAGATGAAACAGCAGGTGCAGAAGAGACGGACAGAACGAATCTTGCTCTGATACAGGTGTGCGGAGGGAATAATAACAGGAGGATTTAAAAATGAAAAACAACACATCTGGAACAGTCAAACTCGTTACCATTGGGCTTCTCACCGCCATCCTGCTTCTGATGGCATACACACCGCTCGGATATCTGAATATCGGACCGCTGGCAATCACATTTAACATGATTCCGGTTGCAATTGCAGCGATCACACTCGGACCGGCAGGCGGCGCAGCAGTCGGTGCAGTCTTCGGACTGACTTCTTTCCTGCAGTGCATCGGCATCGGCGGAACTTCCGCGATGGGCGCAATGCTGTTTTCTATCAACCCGTTCCTGGCATTTATCCAGCGTATGATTCCGCGTGTACTCGACGGATTCCTGCTCGGATTCATCTTCCGGGGCGCAAAGAAGCATACCAATGCATTTGTGGCATCTTCCATTACAGGATTCTTTGCTGCATTCCTTAACACCGTATTTTTCATGAGTTCTCTGGTACTTCTGTTCGGAAACACTTCCTATATTCAGGAAATGATGGG
>CAZRNI010000311.1:0-2957 GCA_964601425.1 uncultured Eubacterium sp.
TGAAGCTGAACAAAACGGCGGAGCAGTTTTTTGTCCATGAGGCGGCATTCCTTGTGGAAATGGAGCGGCTGCGGCAGGATCTGGCTGCAGGTATGTACAAAGATGCTTCGCTTGCGGATCTGCAGGCGCAGAACCGGGAGTTGTATGAGGAAATCCTGCCCGAAAATTATGCCGCATGTTATGGAAACCCCTCTTTCGCCGCGGAACAGTTCGGGGAAAACGGCCAAGCAATGAGCTTTCTGTATATGGAGCTGCGGGGTGCAATTGTATATGCATATGAGAACCGGCCGTGGGATCTGCTGATCCTGATGGAACTGCTGCTTGTGTTTTACAGCAGTTACGTGACTGCGTGCGAAGAAGCAGAAGAAGTTACGGTCGGAAATGAAGGCATTGCAGGCGCAGGCAATGCCGGCAGCGCAGGCGGAGAGAACAGCACCCGGACTGCGAATCCGGCAGAATTAAATCCGGAACCGGACGCCCTCCGCCGGGAAATCTACTGGTATGCCTACGACTACTGTCCGGAATTTATGCATCACCGCGTGCAGGAGACACTGGATCCGGCACAGAGCTTCGCGGCGGATATCATTTTACAGGAAGACCTGTCGGACCCGCGCTATCTGTACCGGTTCGGTGAGTACATCACAGAAAATGAGATCCGGACGGCTGCATTTCTTGCAAAGATGACAGAAGAGGAGATCGAATCCATCGCCCGCACCTGGACAGAAGGATACCGCATCGGCTTCATCGTCGGCCGCAAGGATATCACCATCAAAGACACAGTAAACATCCGGTGGCGGCTTGGATTTGAGCGCGTTGTGCGCGCGGCCGTCCGCCAGTTTGAAGAGATGGGACTAAAAAGCGTTCTGTACAGAAGTGCAGCACATGTTGTCAACAAACATGCGCATGTCCGCATCGGCTGGTACGGCGCCGTGCCGAACCAGCAGTTCGAATACGACCACCGCAATGACAGCGCGCTGTATGTGGATGAGCGGTTTGTTTCACACAGACTGCAGGCGCTGCAGCAGGCGTATGAGGAAGAGAAGGAACTGGCGGCGGTTCACGGCGGACCGGCTGTCATGGACACGTTTGGAGAAAAGCTGTTTACACCCGAAAATAACAGCGCTGCACTGCATCTGACAGCGGAGCAGCAGCAGCTCGCCGCACGCTATCAGACAGAGGCGGGACAGATCACAAACCGCTACATCAAGGGTGAAGAGCGCAGCTTTACGATTATTGCATATCCGGTGCCGGACATCGGCGCGCGGTTTGAAGAGATCTTTCAGGAGACGGTCCGGATCAACAACCTGGATTACACGCTTTATCAGAAAATCCAGCAGAATCTGATCGATGCACTCGATGAAGGTGTAAAAGTTCGCATTACAGGCCGGAACGGCAACGAGACCGATCTGACAGTTGCTCTGCATACCCTGCAGGATCCGGCAAATCAGACCATTTTCGAGAACTGCGTCGCAGACGTAAATATTCCGGTCGGAGAAGTATTTACCTCTCCGCAGCTGACCGGCACAAACGGTCTGCTGCATGTCAAACAGGTATTTCTCGAAGGTCTGCAATACCATGATCTGAAAATCCGTCTGACCGACGGCATGATCAGCGAAGACAGCTGTGCAAACTTCGCAGACAAGGCGGAGAACCGGCAGCTGATCGAGGAAAACATCCTGTTCCACCACCCGACCGTCCCGATCGGCGAATTTGCCATCGGCACCAATACGACGGCGTACCAGGTGGCACATACCTATGGAATCGCGGACAAATTCCCGATCCTGATCGCCGAAAAAATGGGCCCGCACTTCGCGATGGGCGATACCTGCTACAGCTTCCAGGAAGACGTGGCCGTCTACAATCCGGACGGGAAGGAAATCATCGCGCGGGATAATGAGCGCTCACTTCTGCGCAAAACGGATCCGGAAAAGGCTTATTTCGGATGCCACACGGACATAACAATTCCCTACGAGGAACTCGGGGCGATCCGTGTCATCCGCGCGGACGGCAGTGAAATCACCCTGCTTGAAAACGGCAGATTCGTCCTGCCGGGGACAGAAGTGCTGAATGAGCCGCTCGATGAACTGTAATAAATCGGCATGTTCGTGTATTGTATCAGCGGAATGGTTTTGGTACAATATTTCTGAATGAGCAGCGAACGACACAGCATATAACGGACTTGTTCATTGACTGAATAAACCGTTCACATTTTTTCGGGTGCGGGAGCATTTACAGGAATCCCTGCCTGAAGTATCAGGAAACACATTACAGGAGGAAACAAAAGTGGCTAAAGTTGGAATTATCATGGGCAGCGATTCGGATATGCCGGTTATGGCGAAAGCCGCAGATATGCTCGAAAAGTTCGGAATTGACTATGAGATGACCATCATCTCCGCACACCGCGAGCCGGATACATTCTTCGAATATGCAAAATCAGCTGAGGAGAAGGGCTTCAAGGTTATCATCGCAGGTGCAGGCATGGCAGCACATCTGCCGGGCATGTGCGCAGCAATCTTCCCGATGCCGGTCATCGGTATCCCGATGCATACCACATCTCTGGGCGGACGTGATTCTCTTTACTCCATCGTCCAGATGCCGAGCGGCATCCCGGTTGCAACCGTAGCAATCAACGGCGCGGCAAATGCAGCAATCCTCGCTGCAAAGATCCTTGCAACATCCGATCCGGAGCTTCTGCAGAAGGTGAAAGATTATGCTGCAGAGCTGAAGGGACAGGTTGAGGCAAAAGATGCGCGCCTGCAGGAAGTTGGGTACAAAAATTATTAAGAATTGAAACCCCGGTGAACATGAATGCCGGATGTTCCGCAGGAGAGATATACATTCTCCTGCATTACGAGTGACAGAGTATCATGTACAGGAGGAAATATGGATTATAAGAGTGCAGGAGTCGATATTGAGGCCGGCTACAAGTCGGTTGAACTGATGAAGGAATACGTCGC
>CAZRNI010000312.1:0-2927 GCA_964601425.1 uncultured Eubacterium sp.
ATACAGATCTTCCGCGAGCAGGCTCCGCCGCAGCTTGATACCATCGACCTTGAGATCGAGCTTCCGCTCTCCGGTTACACAATCGAAGAGGGACGTGAAGTTGAGATGAAGGCGCTGAAAGAGTCTGTTGAGTACATGTACAAAGTACTGCACATCGGATTCAACGCTGCTAAGATCTACGGCGAATAATTCAACGCAGCGGAACGTTCCCGTGCCTGGGTGCGTGAAGCTTCAGGCGGTGGTTTCGTTTGAAACGGACTGCTATAGATACAACATTGTAATACCCCCAATAAAACCAGAAACGGCAGAACCGGTTATTTTCCGGTCCTGCCGTTTTCTTTGTCGGAAGGCAGTGAGTCTTATGCAGATGCGCCGAGATAAACAGTGATCCACATGCTGACGAAGCCAAGCCAGAAGGCAAGCTGTGCCAGTGTATTTCTGCCTGTATTTCGTACAGCAGCAAGAGAGAGAATCATACTTGCGAATGAGAAGACAAAGCCGACGCTGATGACATCGACAAATGGTTTGCGGATGACAAACCCGAGAAGGACGGCCAGTACGCTGAAAGCGAGGGATATGAGGCCGATTTTGGTTTTATTCTGTTCTGCTGAATTTGTATGAGATTTATCGTTCATGGTTAATTTCCTTTCGTTTCGCCGGCGCCTGCAGCGGCATTTTCTTCTGTCTCTGTTTTTTCTTTATTTCCAGTGCCGTGATCCAGACGGTATCCCCAGATGCAGGCGACCGCTACGATGCTTACACAAAGAACTGCTACGATAGTTTGTATCATGAATCAGAATCCTCCTGAATATTTCAATTATTTAATCATGAATTTACATTTTGGCATGCAAATAAGATCTGCGTTTTGACATGCAAATAAAACCTGCGTTTTGGCACTCAAACAAGACCTGCCGGCCGGCAGGCGTGTTCAGGATGGATTATGCCTGATCGCTCTTTCTGTGGATATACCGGATGGTAGATTTTCGGAACTGATCGGTTTGCCCTGCCTGCGAGATTCTTATAAATGTCCTGTAGGACAGAACCGGCATGGACAGGAACAGGAAACCGATAAGAATTGCAAGTCCGGCCTGATATGAATACCTTGCCGGAAGTCCCTGATGACCGAAGTGAGAGGCGGATTTCTCAATCTCTGCTTCACTTACGGGCAGAACGGGTGCAATTAATAAATCTGTGCTGATTGAAGCTCTGCTTTCCGCGGGAGCAAAGGTGCTCCGGACGTCAGTCTTAATGCCTGCGATGGAAAAGCCGAGCAGTGTCAGTACAAATAAAAGTGCAATGACAGATTTAGTTTTTTGAAACAGTCTGTACATGTTTTCTAATATATACCTGCGGTGAGGGAATTGCAAACAGTTCCCGGAGCCGCCAGGTCGTAACGCAGATCGTAACCGGTTCGTAAAGTGATCAGATCGTAAACTGTTCGTAAAGCTGCCGGTTTGTTCTGCGGCATATCCAATAGGCACTCCAAAATATTTCCACTTCCAAATATGGAAAACTTATGATAATATATGGATACAGAAAAGAAGTGACGGGTATTGAGCGAAGGAGGTGCGGCAGATATGATGACAATCGATGAAATGCGGGAACGAATGCGCGTACTGGGGTATTCCTATAAAAAACTCTCGGAGCTGTCGGGCGTGCCGCTGTCTACAATTCAGAAAGTACTGGGGAAGGTTACGAAATCTCCTCGATATGATACCCTGCAGGCAATCGAGAGGGCGCTGGGGCCGTTTTACACGGACAGCGGAGAAAAACAACTGTCAGATCCTGCGCCTGCCCGCCGGAACAGATATCAGGAATGGCGGGAAGCCCATCCATGGAGTGATGTACTGCGCGAGGATCCGGCAGTCTACCGGTATAATACTTACGAACCGGATCCGGACATTCCGGACAAGAAACCGGGTGAATATACGATCGATGATTATCTTTCACTCCCGGATGACCGGCGTGTAGAACTGATCGACGGGTATTTTTATGACATGACCGGGCCGACCTATACACATCAGTTGATTGTGGGGCAGATCCATTTTCAGCTGTTGTCACAGGCGGAAAAACATACCTGTCCGTGTTATCCGTTTATTTCGCCTGCAGACGTACAACTGGACTGCAATGAATGGACGGTCGTGCAGCCGGATGTTCTGGTTGTCTGTGATCTGTCAAAAATACAGCATGGCAGGTACTTCGGCGCGCCGGAGTTTGTCGTTGAGGTTCTTTCTCCGTCTACCAGAAACAAGGATATGTTCTTAAAAGGCGGCAAGTATCAGCGCGGCGGCGTAAAAGAGTTCTGGATGGTGGATCCGAGGGATGAACGTGTGACGGTCTATGATTTCAGAGAAACGGATACGCGGATTACCATATACGGGTTTGATGATAAGGTGCCGGTGCTGATCAGCGACGGATCCTGCCGGGTTGATTTTGCGCGGATTAAGAAGATGTTGGAAGAAATGTTTCCGGACAGAGAGCAGAGAAATCCTTAGCGTGAAATCATCTTGACATTTCCATACGAACCTCATATAATACAAGGACGTGACTGAACCTTCAAGGGGTCAGTGCGTCCTTTTTGCGCTAAAACAGAGGTCATGCGGTACGTTAATATGTGGAATACCGTGAAAATCAGAAGTGATTCTTTGTGAAAAGTGCATAGGGAGAGTTTGCCGGCCTGTGTATCAAAGCAGACGGCAACTCACAGAAGACAATCAGCAGCCGCATGGCCGGACAAATAATACCGGCCGCACCGGAAGGACATATGCAGTGTCTGACCGGAACCAAAATTCGAACAGGAGGAAAAGAACGAATGCCAACATTTAACCAGTTAGTTAGAAAAGGCCGTCAGACTTCTGAAAAGAAGTCCACAGCACCGGCATTGCAGAGAAGCTTCAACTCTCTGAAGAAGAGATCTGTTGAAATGT
>CAZRNI010000313.1:0-2915 GCA_964601425.1 uncultured Eubacterium sp.
TGATGGCTGCGTTTACATCTGTACTTCTGTCTCAAGGCCAGATTTGAACTCAAATGCAAGGTGGTCATGCGGGTGTTCTTCTATAAAACCCCTGACCGGGCGTTTGCGGAATCGCAGTGGGAGTACATCAACACCCTTCATTCGAGCGGCTACTTCAGCACGCGGTGCATGGTCCCGGGCAAGCGTAAAGCCTTCACTCGCTGCAGAGACACGAACAAGTGCTCCGCCTGCCCGTATGGCCGTACCCCGGAAACCAAGCAGTCCCCTCTAGTTTCTTGGGATGGGTTTGCCGCAATCGGTGGTATTGTTCTTGTATATGGCATCGACCGTATTACAAAGAGCCACTACAAGGCAGATGTGAAAAAGGACTCCATCACGCTGGCTCCTGCCGGTGATGCGGACAAGCCTCAGTCCCAGGAAACGGAAAAAGAACAGTAAATTGAAAAAGGCGGTGTCGAGACTCTACATCCTGGCACCGCCATATTTGCCTATTGACGATCAATATTTTTTTCTTAACTGCCGATATGCCACTTTTCCAATCACGATCTGAACTAAAAGCAGCACAAACAGATACAGCACAATGACCTTGTGGTTTGAAATGATTCCTGCATTTCCAAGGATAGAAAAAACGACCTCAGAAATGCAGATGATAAGTAGTCCGATCAAATAGGCGATTCTACCCGACTTGTCACGCAACTTTTCATTTAGCTCATCATGGAGGTTGATATCCGCCTGCTCCTTCATTTCCTGATATCGTGCCTGATTTTTTGGAGCAGACCAGTAAAAATGCTGGATGATCCTTGCGATTCCAGGGCCTAAAGCGCCTCCAGCAAAACCCCAGAGTAAACCGTCAACTGCGGTCTCACTGAAAGCCGCAGCCAGAACAAGGCAAATTCCTACAAGTAATAATTTCATGCCTTCATTCAGATAGTTCTTTTTCATCATTAGCTCCTTCCTTGTGAATAAAGATCTCTTCGATTGTCATGCCAAAAAAATCCGCTATTGTAAACGCCAGATCCAGTGATGGATTATACTTTCCGGTCTCAATAGAACTGACTGTCTGTCTGGAAACACGAATCGCTTTTGCGAACTCCTCCTGGTTTAATCCGCGCTCTTTGCGCAGCTTTTCTACACGGTTCTCCAAGTCATCACCTCCGCCACGTTTTGACAAGGTTCCTTTACATTTTCAAAGGTATCATATGGTATTAGTCTTGTCAAGGTTCCTTTACATTTTATCAGTAAACTCATAGCCGCAACCTGCCCCAAATACGTAAAGTGAAATTTTAAATTCCGGCTGTTTCTTCCGTTTTTTGCAAAAAGTGGAAGTTAGTCTTGCACAGACATTTATGATATTCTGTTCATGGTCATCTGTCTGCCAGAAAGGATCAGACATGATACAGAAATATAATCACCGCCATCTTACGCTGTCAGACCGTACCTATATAGAACAGGAACTCCTTCAGGGAAGCTCCTTTAAAAAAATCGGAGAAATGCTTGGAAAAGATCCCACTACCATCTCTAAAGAGATTAGACGGAATCGGACAGAAAAACACAATCGGTCCGGAGGCTGCCGTAACTGTATGAATTATCAGACATGCCGCCTTCGCGGATCTAATCTCCAAATTCATTGTCGTAAATCCTGTTCCCGCAATCGCGCATGTCGGTATTGTTGGGATAATCATAGCCTCAAATGTGATGCTTTCGCCCCTTATATTTGTGATCGTCCCCTTAAACCGCCTTATGTATGCAACGGTTGCGATTACACCGTAAGCTGTCCTTTGCCGGTTTATCTGTATTCAGCTAAATCTGCGCATCGCAGATATGAAAAGTTTCTTTCTGATTCCCGCAAAGGTATCAACCTGACACCTGAGGAGCTTCAGGAACTCAACGACCTCATCTCTCCGCTGATTTTAAAAGGGCAGCCTCTTTCTCATATCTTTGCCGTACACGCCGATGAGATCCCTGTCTGCAGAAGAACGCTTTATAATTATCTTGATCAGCGGGTCTTTCAGGCAAGAAATATCGATCTGCCGCGGCGGGTGCGTTACAAAAAACGCAGAAAAACAGCGCCTCCAAAGAACAGACATACGAATCAGGTCTACCGGAACAAACGAACTTACAAGGACTTTCTCTATTATCTGGAAACACATCCGGAAACAGATATCGTAGAAATGGATACCGTAAAAGGAAGCCGGGATTCCGGTAAATGTCTCCTGACACTCCTGTTTCGCAGCTGTTCATTCATGATTATTATCCTCATGAGACGCTGCACGCAGGGTGAGGTTGTTGAGGCAATTGATCGGCTGACAGAAACTCTGGGCATCCGCCTTTTTCGAAAATATTTTCCCGTGATCCTCACGGATAACGGCCCGGAATTCAAAAATCCATGGGACATCGAAAAAACATCTGACGGAAAACATAGAACTTTCGTATACTACTGCGATCCATATGTTTCAAATCAGAAGGGACGCCTGGAAAAGAATCATGAATTTATCCGCTATGTCATTCCAAAAGGACGCAGTATGTTCCGCTATACACAGGAAGATATCAATCTCCTGGCCAGTCATATCCATTCGATCTCACGGGATGGATTGAACGGGCAGACCCCTTATGATCTGGCTCAGCTTCTTCTGGACAAAAGAATACCGGCTTTAACGGGCATCATCCGTATCCCACCAGATGATATCCTGTTAAAACCGGCACTTCTTGATCATATGAATCGCTCAAAGGAGACTGCCGGCGAATAAGAACACATCAAAAGTAGATCTTTTGTGACCCGCACAGCATCTTGAACGATCATTAATCATAGAGCAGACAGACGACCACCTGTAATCCTAACACTGCAACAAAAAGCGTCTAAGACGGGTGGAATTTATTTTTTCTCAATCTGCTCCAGCCGTCTGTTTGCCATGCAG
>CAZRNI010000314.1:0-2908 GCA_964601425.1 uncultured Eubacterium sp.
TTGAAGATGGTTAAACGAGGCGTTCTTGATTTGCCTAACTACGCAAAAAGTTATTCTCAGACAATCGAAAGCCTGAGAGAAAGGCTTTCGTGGTCGACTAATCAGGATGTTGCAGCTGACTTAGAGGCGTTTCTAAACAGTCTTACTGGCGGATATCCAACGTTCTGGGAATACCAACAAGCAATCCGCAAGAAGCACTTTCCTGCGAATGGCTCTCACTGCTACGGGGGATTTTTTCTCGTCAACCAAAGCACAAAAGAATTCGGAATTCTCAAAGCCAATGGAATAATCGGCGAAATCAGAAGCTTCGATGACCTCCTTGACTTCGCTGTTTCAGAAGACGGCGTAACTCAAACAAGCGGCAGGGCGGGCGCAGCCGCCGTAGGCGCTCTAATAGCTGGTCCCGCTGGAGCGATTGTCGGCAGCTCTATGAAAAAGAAGGCCAAGCAAATTGTAAACAAGATTGATATTATTCTGTCATATAAAAGCATGGATACACCTGCGGAGACACTCAACCTGCTAGTCGACCCAATTCAAAAGAACTCTGATGCTTATATCGAAAAAGTAAATCTATGCAATCAAATCGTATCTGTGCTCAGGCAAATACTGGATGCAAACCAGAAAGCCGCCGCAGAGAAAGAGCGAGGAGCAGGAACGGTCAGTTCCCTTTTGATTGCAGACGAAATCCTTAAACTCAAACAGCTCGCAGACGCAGAAATTATCACGCAAGCTGAATTCGAAGCACAAAAGCAAAAACTGCTTGCAATTCAGTAATCCAGCACAATTGACTCTATCGGATTTGAATACCCACATCACAAGCTCATCTATAATTCAGTAGCACCCTTCAAAGCCTCCTGATGTTTTGATTGGCTGCCATGGACGCAATTGAACCAAACTCGCCATAACCACAACCCATTTCATCGAAGTGTAGATCGCAATGAGGTAGTCCGAAATGGCAACGTCGACTTAGATGCACACAGATTCAGCATGCATCTGGAATAAGGAATCGAGGAGATCATGAACGTAACGCAGAAATACAAGCTTTTGTACGAAGAAGGCTACGAATTTCTCCTCGAAATGCTCCCGGACAGCCGCACAAAAGAAGATCTTGAGACCTTCTATTTCAAGCCGAGCAAAGACCAGTTCACAACAATCGAGGACGTCTTCTGTCGCATGATTGCCTCAGCCCAGAATACCGGGCGCCGTGAAAAAGTCATCAGATATTGGGGGAAGAACAGCGACGCGATTCACTCTGTTCTCGACCCCATTGGGATAAAAGGCTTAGCCCACACCGACCCCCACGAGCTGTATCTGCAATTGCACGATGCCTGCATACCGCGCAAGCCGATAAACAAAAACGACATGTGGTCGAAATGGAGCAAATCGATCGTAGATTGCGCGAAGTTCCTCGAGGGCTTCGACGATGCGCAAGCCTTCTTCGATTTCGCTGATTTTTTCGCAAGGCCAAACGACGTGCCCGAGAAAGCCCGGCCATACATAGCAATGGCGCTGCCGTTTACTATCCAGAGCACCGTAGTCGGACTGGGCTTAGCGCTTGCTCTCGATTACCTCCCTGAGGACGGAAACGACAGCTACGCCAAGACTGATGTGCATCTTCGCCGCGTCTTTGAAGAGCTTGGCCTTGCCTACGGCAAAAGTGACTTTGACTGTTTCCGTGCAATCGCCGAAGCCGCATCGACGAATGACATAACGCCCTACAAGCTCGACAAGTTAATATGGCTGATTTGCTCAGGGACATTCTATGAAATCAACGATAAGCAGGAAGTTAAAGTGACGGGAAAAAGAGAAGAGTTCATCGAACACATGCGGCGGGTTTTCGAAGATGGGAAGAAGTAGCTGGATAATAGCCTCTCATAAGATAAGCAACATCTAGAGCTCGTACATCTTGCTACGCCGACATGGCCTCTAACCAAGTCTTCCTACGTTTGGCTCAAGCCGCCAATAACCGAACTGAAAACATTTGGAAGGTTGTGCTCGACCTCTCCCTCCCAGTATTGAAGCTCATTACCGCTCTTCACTTTGTTCATCATGTCGGATATGATGCGCACATTTACCCTGTTCTTCCCAAGAGCAACCTCCATCGTATCTGCATTCACCGAACAACGAATACCACGTTCTTGTGTTAACGCTTCGACTAGTGGATCGAATAGCAACCGCTCGTCTTTGACACTTTTCGTCCTCACGAATCCATCAGACACATACCTGAGAAGATCAAGCGCAGCGTATCTATCTAGATTCGCATGCTGTCTCTTGTTGTGATAATGCCTCAGCATTGGAGGCATGAAGACTCGCAGTCACAGCCATCGAGAATCGCCTTCGCTCGAGAAACAATCTGTTCAATCGCCTTATCATCTGCCAAGAGAGTTGAGTAGCCAGCTCCGCGCGACAACGAGTCACTCAGGTATATGTCAACATAGGCCGACTTGCCCGCAAAACGACGCCGGGACCCTACGCACAACTCACAGAAGTCGATGTCGAGATAATCCACTGCGGCAAGCTTGAAGGCTTCGGCCAACGATATGCTCGCCTTCTTAAGCCAAGGGTTTTCGAAGCTTGTGCAGACTTCTTTTGTGTCGAGCATCATTTCGAAAATGACAAGGTCGGTGGTAAAGATGCTCCCCAACACCATCGACTCTGTGAAAACATGCTGGCAACGCGCTAAGTTGCCTGCTGCATCCCGAGCAAAGGGAGGAAGAATGCGCTTTGCCTCGCGAGCGCGCTCAACTGAAGGAAATGCCGCACCGCATTTGCTGCAAATGTCGAACCCCTCTCGCTCAGGCCCTCGGTTAACGACGATAAGCGAACAATCGCGACGTTTAGCATATGCCATTCTCGGATACTGGGATGGGGTCAACTTCTCGTTGGGAATCGCTGAATAGCTGGGCAT
>CAZRNI010000315.1:0-2886 GCA_964601425.1 uncultured Eubacterium sp.
AAAGTAAAAAAGATGAGATACACATCTACTACGTAAAAAGGCGAAAAGCCTGCCAGGCTCAACCCTTTTCTTCTTACATAGAAGCGAAAAATTCACAAAACTCGATTTGAAAAAGGGCGCGCAGCATCTGCCGCGCGCCCTCCTCTTGATTCCAGTATCAAATTCAGATCTCTGCTTCGCGAATCCGATTTTCTCTGATCTCTACTTCGCGAATCCGGTTTTCTCAGATCTTCACCTCGCGGATCCAGCCTTCCGGTGCCTCTACAGTACCGTTCTGGATGCCTGTCAGTGTGTCGTACAGCTTCTTGGTGATCGGTCCCGGCTGCTCCATGCCGTTCGGGAAGTTGATGTCTCTGCCGTGATCGTGGATTCTGCCGACCGGAGAGATGACTGCAGCTGTGCCGCAGAGTCCGCACTCGACAAACTCCGGAACTTCCTCAAACGGAACCTCACGCTCTGTGACCTTCAGGCCGAGATAATGCTCTGCAACATACAGAATCGAGCGGCGTGTGATGGACGGCAGGATTGAATCAGACTTCGGTGTTACCAGCTCGCCGTCTTTTGTGATAAAGATGACATTTGCGCCGCCGGTCTCTTCTACCTTTGTTCTGGTAGCCGGGTCAAGATACAGGTTCTCTGCATAGCCCTCACGATGCGCTTCCATAACCGGATGCAGGCTCATTGCATAGTTCAGGCCGGCCTTGATATTGCCGGTGCCGCGCGGTGCAGCACGGTCGAAATCCGGCACGCGCAGTGCGACCGGTGTTGCGCCGCCCTTGAAGTACGGACCTACCGGTGTGACAAATGTACGGAACTCGTAATCATCCGCCGGCTTTACGCCGATAACAGCATTGCGGCCATACATAAACGGACGGATGTACAGGGTTGCACCGGAACCATACGGCGGGATCCAGTCCGCATTGGCACGGACAACCTGATCCATTGCATCCAGGAAACGCTCGACCGGGAACGGCGTCATCTCAAGACGCTGCGCGGTTGTATACATACGCTCTGCATTGAGGTCCGGACGGAACATGACGATTCTTCCGTCTTCCCATCTATAAGCCTTCAGTCCCTCAAAGCAGGACTGATTGTACTGCAGGACACAGGCACTCTCACTCATGGTGATCTCCGGATCCTTTACCAGTGCGCCGTCATCCCATTTTCCGTCTGTAAAATAAGAAACATAGCGATAATCTGTCGCTATATAACCAAATCCAAGATTACTCCAGTCAATATTTTTGTTACTCATAATAAGGTCCCTTTCCATACGATACGGACATGTTAAAAAAACTCTACATGCGAAATTATACACCCATCGCGTGCGCATTCCAACTATTTGTTGCAAAAAAATTCATCGAAAGTTACACTATTTCTCATGAAAATGTATAAATATACACTGCAATGATCAGATCTGTGCGGACTGCATCTGATGGTCTGCATCTGTCGGTCTGCATCTGCCAGTCTGCATCTGCCGGACTGCATCTGTCGGTCTGCATCTGCCAGTCTGCATCTGCCGGACTGCATCTGTCGGTCTGCATCTGCCAGTCTGCATGATCCCTGCACAGCGCATAAAGAAATGGAGCATTTATGAATTTTCAGGAATTATATTATCAGAATCCTTATCAGACTACATTTGAGGCGGAGGTGCTGACATGCACCCCCGGTCCTGATTCCAATACTTACTATCTCACACTCAGCCAGACGCTCTTCTATCCGGAAGGCGGCGGACAGCCTGCTGACAGAGGTACGCTGACGGTTCTGCCTGACTGTCCGGAAACATATGCACAAAGGCAGCCAAGCAGCTGTCCAAAAACTTCTGCGCAAAACCCGTCAGACAACTGCACGAGAACATCTGCGCAACGACAGCCCACCAGCTGTCCGGAAGATTCTGCACAAAATCAGCGCAGCAGCTGCCCGGAAAGCGTTTCGAAGGTTCTGTGCGATAACTGCCCGGACAGGGCCACTTCATCAGAACCACTGTCCGTACTCGATGTACAGGATTCCGACCGCGGCGTTCTCCATGTCACTGCAAAGCCGCTCTCCACAGGCACCCGCGTGCACGGCGAAATTGACTGGTCCTTCCGCTTTCCGCTGATGCAGAATCACACCGGTGAACACATCATCTCCGGTCTGGTGCACCGGAAATACGGCTATGAAAATGTCGGATTTCACATGAGCGATGTCATTACGCTGGATCTGTCCGGTCCGCTCACCTGGGATGAGGCAATGGAAATCGAGCGGCAGGCCAATGAGGTCGTCTACGCAGATCTTCCGGTAGATGTTTTTTACCCGGATGATACCGCACTGGAAACCATCGATTACCGCAGCAAGAAGGATCTGGAGGGCGCGGTCCGCATCATTCATATTGATGATGCCGACGACTGTGCATGCTGCGGCCTGCACGTCAGACACACCGGTGAAGTCGGCCTGATCAAGCTGCTCTCTCTGATGAATCACCGCGGCGGCGTCCGGATCACCATGCTCTCCGGCCGGCAGGCGCTCCGGTATTTCGAGCAGATCAATGATGCGTCAACTGCAGTCGGCCAGCTTCTGTCCGTAAAACCGCATGAGACCCTTGACGCAGTACAGCATATGCTGCAGGAGTCACTGAACAAAGACCGGAAGATTGCAGACATCAATCAGCGCTATTTTCAGGCAAAGGCAGACAGCTTCACAGAAAAAAAAGACCTGATTCTCTGTTTCGAAGAACAGATGAACCAGGTCGAGCTGCGCAAGTTCTGTGACCTTCTGGTCAAATCCGGCAAAGGTACCGTCTGTGCTGTCCTTACAGAGACAGAACCGGATACGTGGCAGTACTGCATCGGCAGCACAGAAGTCGATCTGCGCGCTGCAGTAAAGGGTTTGAATGAACAGCTGAATGGC
>CAZRNI010000316.1:0-2858 GCA_964601425.1 uncultured Eubacterium sp.
TTTCATACTTAAAGCCACTTTACTGATCTATTTTATAACAAATTGCCCATATACGTAAAGAACTTTGTTACTGTTTTGAGACGATCCGGTTCCCGTCTTTGAGAATGCTGCCGGCCGGCACCACACCGCGCACGCTGGAGAGCGGATAAATATTTGTATTCGGACAGATCACACTGCCGGGATTAAGGATGCTGCCGCAGCCGACTTCAACGTGGTGGCCAAGCATACAGCCGAATTTCTTCAGACCGGTCTCAATCTTCTCATCGCCCTGCTTCACCACTACAAGGGTCTTGTCTGACTTCACGTTAGACGTAATGGAACCTGCGCCCATATGCGCGTAATGGCCGAGAATGGAATCCCCGACATAGTTATAATGCGGAACCTGTACATGATTGAACAGAATCACATTCTTCAGTTCTGTCGAATTGCCAACGACGCAGTCCTCTCCGACCAGAACATTGCCGCGGATGAACGCGCCCGGCCGCACTTCTGTCCGGTGTCCGATGATGCACGGTGCCAGAATTGTCGCGGTTCCGTATACTTTTGCGTCCTTCGCGATCCAGACATTCGGCTCGCGCTCTTCGTATTCGTCCGCCGGAAGCGTCGGTCCAAGTTCCAGAACAAAATTGTGGATCAGCGGAAGCACCTCCCATGGATAGGTTGTCTGCTCAAAAAGAGCTGCCGCTGCCGTCTCAGTAAAATCATATAAATCTGTGTTATTTACATTCTGCATTTTTCCATTTCCTTTGTGTGATATTATTTTCCGCTTTGATGCCCCGGTCCGGAATTATTTCCCATCTTTCGGAGCAACATACTGCATCAGACACTTGTATAGCTCCGGGTAATCTCTTTTCAGACGCACAGGACGTCCGTCAGCATCCAGAAAGCAGTGCCTGGATGTGGCCCTGCACACCGGCTGACCGGCTGCAAAACGGCTTCTGCTGCGATCAGCAGAAGCGATTTCCTGCTCATCTCCCGTCTGCAGACTGTCAGTCTCTGCTGCTTTCCGCATCTCATAAGCCAGCTCCATTCTCACGCCGGTAAAAGAAAGCACCTTAATATCGATCAAAACAACATCTGAAAAAGTGGTACTCGCCTGATAGTCGCAGGACAAGCCCAGTACGGGCGAAATGATCCCAAGCTCCTCCAGCTTCGCATACTCCCAGCCGATCTGCTTCATGAAATCGATCCGGCTCTCTTCCATCCACCGGATATAATTTGAATGATGCGTGATTCCCATCCGGTCCGTCTCATAGTACTGAACAGTATGCTGATATGGCTTCAGGTTACGATTCATTGCTGCTCCTCCTGCCCCAACCACAGATCGATATTTACGTTCTTCATCATTCTAATGCCAATTGCCATTCTTTTCAATAAAAAGCCGCCCGGCAAGATCACCTCATTCTTGCCATAACTTCTTCACCATGTTCTTTCAGCCACTGCTTCGGTTGACGGTATTCCGGAAATATACGTTCTACAAGGTTCCAGAATGCTTTTGAATGGTTCATCTCAATCCTGTGGCAGAGTTCATGTACAACAACATATTCTATTACAGCTTCCGGCATCAGCATCAGAAGACAGTTAAAGTTCAGATTTCCTTTCGCACTGCAGCTTCCCCACCGGGACTTCTGATTTCTGATCGTAATCCTCCCATATGTAACGCCGAGCTTTTCAGCATAATATGCTGTTTTCTCCGGAATTACCCTGCAGGCACAATCTGCCAGCTCCTGCAGTTCTCCGACGGTCAGTTTCGGAATCTGCATCTGTTCCGCTGCCTTCTTCTGCATTTCCTGAAGATGTTTTCTGATCCAACATTCTTTCTCTCTCAAAAACCCGCGGATCTCACTGTCTGTTGTTTTAAGCGGAACGCGCACACAAACAGAAAGATCCCGACGAATCTCCAACGACATGGTTTTTCTTTTGCTTCTGATAACTTTCACTGATATCTTTTCCATCATGTCTCCTCAGGAAACCGCTTCCTGTATTCCCTGCCAATGGTCAGTATATACGATTCGCTTTTCAGAAACAAGAAACAGCATAACAGAAAAAGTACTGCCGTTCGAAGATTCTTCAAACGACAGTAACGATGTACAACTGCCAGTTTTTTCCGGAAGTTCTGGAACAGCTTTCCGCCTCCTTCATCTCGGACCTGTCCTACACAGCTCTGCAGGAACAGAATCTCTCCAGAAAACGCCTGACGGATCTGCAGGCGTTTCAGCAGGAAGACGGCGAGGTGATTTACCGTCACTCCGGCGATATCAACAGCCAGGGAATCCTGCATCTTGACAGAGACGCTTTGTCATTTATCCAGCAGATTCTGGAGTATATGATGAAGGAACAGGAAGAACAGTCCTTCGGATTCCGGCGGATCAAACAGCTGATGCTGCAGCAGCTGCTGATCGTAATCAAACGTGTACAGGTCGGACAGTTTGAATCCCGCAGCGAACAGCAAGTTTCCTGGAAAGATGAAATGGTAGATTCGGTGCTGAACAGGATTGAGGAAAATGTTGCGCAGAGTATCGATTTCAACCAGCTCGCCGCTGACTGGAATATCACACCGACGTATTTCCGCACGATCTTCAAGAATACAACCGGTCTGAGTCCGGTCGGATACCTGAACCGCGTGCGCATCCTGCAGGCCATGGAACTCCTGCAGTCAACTGACATGAGCGTCAACGAAGCGGCCGAACATGTCGGGATCTACGACGCCAATTACTTCACCCGTCTGTTCAAAAAACTGATCGGCTACCCGCCGAGCTACTTCCGCGGTCAGTTTCTGTAACACAATGGGGACAGGTTTTCTCATTCATATGTTCTTTTCAAGCCTGAAAACAATTTCCGACAGCTGCTTTGAAAAG
>CAZRNI010000317.1:0-2848 GCA_964601425.1 uncultured Eubacterium sp.
AATGAGGTCATGACAGTATGTTATGAATTTACCAAATCATATTGCGATCATCCTGGACGGAAACGGCCGGTGGGCAAAAAGACGCGGGATGCCGCGCAGCTATGGACATATTGTCGGTACCGACACACTGGAGAAGATGTGCAATCACATCGCAGATCTGGGTGTTCGGTACCTGACTGTTTATGCGTTTTCAACAGAAAACTGGAAGCGGGCAGAGGAAGAAGTACGCACCTTGATGAATCTGTTTCGGAAATATCTGAAGCGGATCGAGAAGAGTGCGCACAAACGTCATATGAAGGTGCGTATTATCGGTGATAAATCCGGTCTGCCGCAGGATATTCAGGACCGGATTGCTATCCTGGAGCGTGTAACTTCTGACTATGACAGAATGGATTTTCAGATAGCTCTGAACTACGGCGGAAGAGATGAAATCGCCCGCGCGATGACCCGCCTGGCAAATGATGCCAGAAACGGTCTTCTGGATGAGCAGCTGGCTGCCGGAAAACTGGATGAATCACTTTTGGAATCTTATCTGGATACCGGCGGAATCCCGGATCCGGACCTGCTGATCCGGACGGGCGGTGAGCAGCGTATTTCAAACTTTCTTCTGTGGCAGATGGCTTATACAGAGTACTATTTTACCGATCTGGCATGGCCTGACTTTGATGAGGCGGCACTGCAGAAAGCCATTGACTATTACAACGGAAGAGAACGCAGGTTCGGGGATGCAAAGTAAAGGTGATTTTGCAGGGGCGGTACCTGAATTGATCCGGCTATGTATAGTGTAATCAACCGCTGCGTTTTACAGGGAGTTAATTATGTTTGTTACCAGACTTATCAGTGGAATCATACTGGTTGCCCTCGCATTGCTGACAGGCAGAACGGGCACCTGGGGGGAATATTGTACCGTATTGATTCTTTCGTTAATCGGCGCGTTTGAGATTTATCGCGCCTGCAGCGTCAGAGAAGGCGGAAAGCAGGTGTTCAGCCTGTTTTCCGGAAAAGTGTCCGCAAATAAACTGGAACTTGCCGGTTATGCGGGCATTGTTCTGTTTTATGCAGCGCTTCGTCTGAATGACCCTTTTTATGAACTGATGGCAATCGTTGCTGCCATGATGATCCTGCTTTGCGTATATGTGTTCACATATCCGGAGTATCGTGCGGAACAGGTGATGGCGGGATTCTTTGCACTGGTTTATGTGGGTGTCATGCTTTCGTTTATTTACCAGACGCGCATACTGCCAGGCGGAAAATATCATGTCTGGTTGATTTTTCTGTGTTCCTGGGGGTGTGATACCTGTGCGTACTGTGTCGGCATGCTGTTTGGTAAACACAAAATGGCGCCCGTTCTCAGCCCTAAAAAATCAGTAGAAGGCGCAGTGGGCGGTGTGATCGGAGCAGTACTTCTGGGTATTATTTATGCACTGGTCACGAAAGGACCGGTTCTCCCGTACGGAACCATTTGCGGCATTGGTGCGCTGATTTCCATGGTGGGGGATCTGGCGGCTTCGGCGATCAAGCGGAATATGGAAATCAAAGATTACGGGACGCTGATTCCGGGCCACGGCGGCGTAATGGACCGGTTTGACAGCGTAATCTTTACGGCACCGGTAATCTATTTTCTGTCGTCAATTTTGATCGGATAAGCCCCGAGTTGTAATATAGGAGGGCGCATGGAAAGAAGAAAGAAAATTGCGATTCTTGGCTCGACGGGGTCGATCGGCGTGCAGACGATTGAGGTGGTTGAGCGGAATGCGGATCTTGAGATTGTCGGGCTCGGCGCTGCCGGCCACAATCTGGATGTTCTGGAAGCGCAGGTGCGCAGATTCCGTCCGAAGCTGGCTGCCGTCTATGATGAAGCTGCAGCGCGTGATTTTGCAGTACGGATCAAGGATACCGGATGCCGCGTTTGCGCAGGAATGGACGGTCTGATCGAACTGGCAGAAGTGGCGGACAGCGATATTCTTGTGACTGCAATTGTTGGTATGATCGGCATCCGGCCGACCATGGCGGCAATCCGTGCAGGAAAGGATATTGCGCTGGCCAACAAGGAGACGCTTGTGACGGCCGGGCATCTGATTATGCCGATGGCAGAGCAGTACGGCGTAAAGATTCTTCCGGTTGACAGTGAACATTCGGCAATTTTTCAGTGTCTTCAGGGCAGTACACACGGTGAACTGAATAAGATTTTAATCACCGCTTCCGGCGGACCGTTTCGCGGGAAAAATGAGAAGACACTTGCCTATGTCGTGAAGGAAGATGCGCTGAAGCATCCGAACTGGAGTATGGGTGCAAAGATAACCATCGATTCTGCAAGTCTGGTTAACAAAGGACTTGAAGTGATGGAAGCACGCTGGCTTTTCAATGTGACGCTTGATCAGATTGAAGTTGTCGTGCAGCCTAAGAGCATTATTCACTCCATGGTTGAATTTGTTGACGGCGCTGTTCTGGCACAGCTTGGAACACCGGATATGCGGCTGCCAATTCAATATGCACTCTTTTATCCGGAACGGAGAGATCTTCCGGGTGAACGGCTGGATTTCCGGATGCTGAAGGAAATAACGTTTGAAGAACCCGATATGGATACATTCAAAGGACTGCCGATGGCCATTGATGCGGCGCGCGCAGGCGGAACGATGCCGACTGTTTTTAATGCTGCAAATGAGGAGGCGGTTGCGCTGTTTCTGAAGGACAGGATCCGTTTTCTGGATATTTATGAAATTATCGGAGAATCGATGGCAGCACATACTGTAACAGAAGCACCGGATCTGGATCATATTCTGGCGACAGAGCATGAAGTGCGGCAGACAATCCGGAATAAGTGGATCTGATGACGGATAAACCGGAG
>CAZRNI010000318.1:0-2840 GCA_964601425.1 uncultured Eubacterium sp.
ATCATGGTCCGTGAAAAATTTGCATGATCGTAGCGGCGCCAGACCGTAATCACGCAATATTTGCATAAGCATCCATTTCTTGCTATACTTTAAGATTATGAAACGAACGAACCGCAGAAAAAGAGAATTACAGATACGTATCAAAGGCATTCTTTTGATCGTTTTGCTGGCGGCGGCAGCGGCCGGGCTTATTTACTATATAAAAACACGTCCGCCCAGGGAAGTGCAGCAGGGCGTATCCCGGATCCAGGAGCTGGAATCGGGCGAAGTGTCCGAGGTAGAGGAAACAATCCGCGAGGAGGCAGAGAATCAGCGGATGAGAGAACGCGCCGAAAAGCTGGAAGCGGAGCGAAAAAAACAGGAAGAAGCAAAAAACGCAGAAGAACAAAAGAAGCAAAATGAGCAGGAACTGCTCGAACAAAGCGTCAACGAAACGATGGCACAGGTCGAGAGCGGCGCGACAGATGTGTGGTCACTGTTCGGAGATGTCTTTATTCTGGGGGATTCGCGCTCGGAGCCGTTTTCGTACTACGGACTGCTTGACGAGTCCCGCGTGTTTGCGATTAAGGGAGCAAATCTCAGAAAAGCAGACCAGGGTGTTGCACAGGCACAGACGGCGAATGCACAGAATCTGATCTTTACATATGGGTTAAATGATGCCAGCGGAAACTGGCCGACCGCACAGGATTTCATCGCAAAGTATGAAGAAGTGATACAGCAATACCGTGCGGTTTTGCCGGAAGCAAAGATCTATATCGCTTCTGTTGCGGGCGTCACAGATCACGCAATCAACGGCAATCCGACACTGGCACAGATACCGGCGTACAATCAGGAAATCCGGAATCTGTGTGATCAGAAGGGCTATGTATATATCGAATGTGAATCCCTTCTGACGGAGCATGCGGACCTGTATGAACCTGACGGAGAACATTTTTCGCGTCCGCTCTATGAATTCTGGGGGCGAATGATGATCCGCGAGGTATTGCTCCATGCGGAGTCGCCGGCACCCGGCGGAGAAATCAAGGAGACACCTGCTCCTGAGAAGGATACCGCAGAAACAGCTGCCTCTGAGGGGAATGCCGCAGAAACAGCTGCCTCGGAGGAGAATGCCGCAGAAGCAGCTGCTCCGGAGGAAACGGACACAGAAACATCTGCTCCGGCTGAGGAAACATCAGAGACGGCGCCGGCAGGAGCTGAATAAACGAAAGAATAATAAAAATGTCACGAATTCTTGAAATCAAATGGATTTGCTTCGGAGCTATGCTGGCGCTGTTATTTTCGGTGCTTGTACAGGCTACGCCCAGCAAAACTTCTTTTGATAAAGTGAAAGCAGCGGTAACTGCAGCTGCAGATACTGATTTGATGGCAGAGGGGGACAATATGATGCTCCGCCGTCTGTACGGATTGGATCAGAGTGCTTATCAGGGAGCCGCGCTGTACTATCCGTCTTCCAACATGGGAGCGGAGGAATTGCTTTTGATTCAGATGAAAGAAGCCGGTCAGCAGGAAGCCATCGAAGAGGCAATTGAAAATCGCCTGAAGGCACAGAAAAAGAATTTTGACGGATATGGTATTGAACAGATGGGACTGCTCTCAAAAAGCGTGACAGAATCGCGTGGAAATTACGTTTTGTTTGTGGTGTCTGAGGACCCGGAGGCGGTCAGAAATGCATTTCTTGGGGCATTGTAAATATGACATTTAACAGCTTGTATTTTATTTTCATATTTCTGCCGCTTGCAGTGTTTCTGGTGTGGGTCGTTCCGCAGAAGGCAAAAAAAAGTGTGCTGGTGCTCATCAGCTTTCTTTTTTATGCCTGGGGAAGTCCTGTAAATCTGGTGTTTTTGCTCGGATCGATCCTTTTTAATTACATGACCGGAATTCAAATGGGTCTTCTGCGTGAGCAGGGACGTCAAAAAACACTGCAGCGCGTGCTGACTGCTGCCGCGGCGGCAGATATCCTGCTGCTGTGCCTTTTCAAATATACGGCTGTCGGACTTCCGGTCGGCATTTCTTTTTATACATTTTCAGTGCTGTCCTATCTGTTTGACATCCGGCAGGGAGCAGTGCAGCCGCAGAAAAATCTGCTCAGCTTTGCACTTTACGTATCACTCTTTCCTAAAATAACATCCGGACCGATCGCGCAGTACCGCGATATGGAAGAACAGCTTGGCGAGATTGTGCTGCTGCGCACGCAGTTTTTTGCGGGAATCCAGCGCTTTTTGTTTGGTCTGACAAAAAAAGTTCTGCTGGCGGATCAGCTGGGAGCAGCATTTTCTATGATCACGGCACAAAGCAGAATGTCGGTTCTGTCGGCGTGGCTGGGAATGATCTGTTACAGCCTGCAGCTCTATTATGATTTCAGCGGCTATTCTGACATGGCAATTGGTCTGGCGGAGATATTCGGGTTTCATATCAGACCCAACTTCAATTACCCGTATCTCTCAAAATCGATCTCGGAATTCTGGCGGAGATGGCACATCTCGCTGGGTGCCTGGTTCCGGCAGTATGTTTATATACCGCTGGGCGGAAACAGAGTATCGAAAGGCCGTCTCTTTTTGAATCTGATGATTGTGTGGCTTCTTACGGGGATCTGGCACGGATCAGGTCTCAATTTTATCGTATGGGGGCTTTGGCATGGCTTCTTTGTTATTCTGGAACGGTTCCTGATCAAGGACAAACTGGAGGCGGTGCCGCGTGTATTTCGCATCCTGGTGACAGATCTGATTGCCTTTATCGGCTGGGTCTTCTTTTTTTCACCGTCCCTTACGCATGCATTTGACTATATCGGGCAGCTGTTTGGAACCGGCGGAATGGGTCTGGCCGACCGCGCCGGTATATAT
>CAZRNI010000319.1:0-2830 GCA_964601425.1 uncultured Eubacterium sp.
GTCGCGGAGCCTGACGCCGTGTCCCTCGCGCCGGGAAGCCACTTGAATGCCTTGCCGCATATCTCGCAGATGCGGGCGGCGGCGGTCTTCGTCTTGACTCCCGAGGATATGCAGTAGTGGTAGCCGCCCCTGTCCTCCGATATCGTCCAGAGGACGGATTGCAGGTCGTACTCGTAGAGGTAGGAGTTCTCGCCGACCTCCTCGCGCTTGACGTGGGATATCGCGAAGGTTCCTATCTCCTCGGAGTAACCGGGTGCCTCGACCACGAGACGAACCCAAGATTGCTGCGGGAAGGTCGGGTTCAGAACCGATATCTGCGCGGACACGCGGGTATCCGACTCGTAGCCCCATGTGATAGAGCCTGACTGCTGCAAGCCGTCAATCTCGCATCGAACCAAGTCCAGGTTGTGCGTGTCTATCGCGTAGGCCCTGAGCCTTGGCCCGTACGCGGGGTCTCTCCATGCCTCGTAGTCCAGCATGGCTACCTCGTCTCCGCGTGCTGCGTGACGGTGATATCGGTGTACTTCGGGTTCTCCAACGGCTTGGTGACGGCGCTCACGTAGACCGTGTGTATCTCGCCCCTCATGTTGCGGTAGACCGCGTGGCCCTCGTCCAAGAGCCGCAGGAACGCAGCCCTCGTGCCGTGCGCGGGCTTCGACTCGATGAGGGAGCCTGTGACGGACAGGTCGCGCTCCTTGGACACCCTCTGGCGGTATGCGTGGTACTCACGAGCGGTCAGCTGGTACTCGTCGTGGTCGCGCTCCACCTTGTCCTCCTGGGTCGGCATCTGATTGCGTCCGTAGTCCAGGACGGCCCAGTCCCCGTACCCGAACGTCCAGACGCAGAAGTGCGACTTGATTGGTGCCATCTGCACGTGCTTGACGGCGAACCCGTCCACGATGACCTCGTAGTCGCCGGAGGTGTTGAGCGGCACCAGCATGTCGTAGGTGTCGGCTGTTGACGACGTGGAGGACGGCTGTATCGGGGTGGGCTTCTGCCCGTCCACGAGCATGAGCAGCTTGGTTGACTGCCCTGCCGCGTGCGGGACGGTGATGATGTAGGAGGCGTGGTCGGTCTGCACGGTCGTCGGGGTCACCCCTTGGTCGCCGCCGTCCACGATGGTTCCCGAGTAGGTGACGGTTCCAGCAACCCCGAGCGAGGTCACGAGTTCCAGCGTGAGGTCAACGGGGTCACCCACTGCGACGAACTGGTCTATGTCCTCCCACGGGACGGTTACCGTGTCGGATGCCGCGTACTTCCCAGATTCCGTCACGGGGTCAACCATGTCCGCGTCCCCGCTCGAAAGCGACGCGACGCGGGCCGTGGTGGCTCCCACCGCCCAGCCGGACGAGAACGCGACCACAAGCCCCTCGCCCGTCCTCGTCACGCTGTCAACGGTGACGGTTATCGGGTCGTAGAGCCTGACCGTCCCCGATGCGGACGGGCCGTGCGCGGTGATGTGGTGGTCGCCGTAGTCCTCGGTGAAGTACCTGACCTCCACCTCCACGTCCATCGCGGGGTTCTGAGCCGTGAGAGCGTCCAAGGCCAGCGCGTCGCCGGTCTTGGAGTCTGCCGGTGTCGAGAACGTCTGGTTGGGGAGCCATGCCGTCCCCCAGCCGTCGTTGGACTCGGAGCCGTCAGCGACGCTCATCCAGTCAGACCACCCGTCTGGATAGCTCTCGGTGCCTGAATCGGAGACGGCTATCCTGCGGGTGCGGTAACGCGCTTGGAACTTCGTGCCGGGGCATCCCCAGACGGGGTAGACGGTATCGGAGGAGTCCCACGGTGCCGTGCCGCCCGTGAACGTGTCCCCGTCGAACGTCACCCCCACCCCTGTGGGGACGGGCAGGCCGTCGCCGAGGGTGTCTGACGGGACGAACGCCCACAGCTGCGCGTCCGTGGTGTTCTCCGTCCAGATTTGCAGCCAGTTCTTGACGTTGTTGCCGTTGAGGTCGAGGTTGAGGTCGTTCCCGGCGTATATCGTGAGGTTGTAGCACTGGTAGTCGGTGCCGTCGATTTCGACGTTCTTCCAATCCTGCGGCTTCGGTACCCACTGATGGTCGGTCTGGTTGGGATAGTGGTTGTCCTGGCAGCACTGGTCGCCCTTGGTGGCGGTGTTGGTGGCGAAGGTCGCGAAGTCGCCGAAGGAATGGGTGGGCCGCATGAGGATTCGCCCGCTGGAAGCCTCCTCTACGTGCCAGACCTGGTTCGCCGCCCCGTTCCACGGCTGGATGCCTATGCGTGCGCCGGAAGACTTGGACGCGCCGTTTACGTAGCAGCAGTAGTCCGGGTTGGTGCGTGAGACGATTCTGTAGGTACCGGGGAATACCTGCTCCACTTCCTCGAATATCCAACGCTGCCTGTTGGCGTTGGAGTCGGTGTTGACGGAGATGTTGGCACCGCTCTGGACTGTTCCCGAGATGCCAAGAATCTCGCGGGTGTACGGTGACGTGCCGTCCTTGGTGACGTACATCGCTATCTCGTAGACGCTGTAGGTCTCGCCGTCGGCGGTGGTGGTCGAGCCGGTGGCCTCGAGGGCCCACTTCTGCTCGCCGCCTCCGGTCTCGCCCCTCTTGTCCCACTGGTACACGTCGTACTCCCCAGCCGAAGGCCAAGAGGACGTGCACTTGACGGAGACGTTCTTGCCCGTCGCGGGGAACACGAGCAGCCGGTACTCGTCGCCGTCGTCCTCGACGGTCTGGACGTTGACGTAGGTGCCATCGTGCTGCTTGTTGACGGTGTACGCCCAGACGTTGACCGCGTTGCCGTCGGTCGCCCCCTTGCAGTTGACGCCGAGGGTCGTGTCCGCGTCGTTGCGGATGATATAGGT
>CAZRNI010000320.1:0-2829 GCA_964601425.1 uncultured Eubacterium sp.
CCATTCTCTTGTACTGGCTGTAGCTCTCGAACAGTCCGCCTTCCGGCTCTACCAGCTGATAGAAACCAAAGTCGTTTCCAGCCTTCTCGGAGAGGATTCTGGTCTGGAATCCGACTTCGCCCATCGGCCATACGGTTGCCGGGATGCTTACGATGTCAGATGCTGCGATTTCTTTGGAAGCATATCCGAGTGTGATGACATCCGGATCATCCTTTGCGATGTATGCGAGGTAAGCCATGTCAGCGCCCTTGTCTTCGCAGACCTTTGCCATAGCGATGACATCGTCTTTGCTCTTTGTTCCCTCGAAGCAGATGTAGGAAAGCATCAGCTTCTTGCCGGTTGCCTTCAGAGCTGCCAGGAAGGATTCCTCTGCGCAAACGTCTGCGCCGAAGATATCAACATAGTCAGCAGCAGACTTCGCTGTTGCCTGCTTTTCTTCATCAGATGCGTCACAGTCATAACCAGCTGTGTTGAAGTTCACCAGAACGATCTTCTCAGCAAATGCCGGGCTGCACTCTGCAAGTACATCAACCATTGTTGCGATCTTGTCCATATTGCCGACGTTGATTTCTACGCCTGCTTCCGGAGCTGCAACTGCTTCTGCGAGCTGGTTCTTCATTTCCTCTGCGTTCTTCGGGGAGATGGAGACGAATGCTGTGTAAGCATCAGCGCCGATGGTGTAGTTCTTGACTGTGAATGTTTTCTTGAAGTTTGCCATGATTTTTTTCTCCTTTTTAAGTGTGGCTTATTTTTTTAATCTGCTGTGCAGATTTGAGTCCTGTTTCTGTTCCCGGCCCTCTTAAGGGGGACGCATGATTCGATGCGGGATTTTATAGTCACCCGATCATCCAGCATCGAATCATACATTTGGAGGAAAGCAAATTACTTTAAAAGTATTTGTTGTTTTTTCGGATACATCCGATTCTTTGTCTCTTTAGCTTCTTGCTCGTCCGTACCTTTATGATGTAACTATATATCATTAGGTTCTATTTTTCAAGTACCTTTTTGTGCTTTTTCGTATGTTTGTTAGAATTGTACAATTCGATGCGTTCGTTTATGTGTCTTATTTGCATTTAAATAGTATGTATTTGCTTTGCACCCGTAATACATTCGCTTTTCGTTTTTTACTCTTCCTCCGCGCCCATCTGTTTTCTGACAATTCAAACTTCATTCCCCATTGTTTTTGCGCAAAAAAATCCGGGCTATCTGAATTTTAAACAGATATCGCCCGGATAATCCGAATGTATTTTTTTGATTTATGATATGTTTTTAGCTGGTTCGGCTTATTTTCCTTCTTCCATCAGTTCGATGCAGATATTATTTGGATCACGCAGGTATACCCACTTGAAATCAACGGATCCGTCTTCCTTATAATCGGTATTGATCTCTGAGTGGAACCGTATTCCTCTGGCTGTAAGATCCCGGTACATTTCCTCCAGATCATCTACCCACATTGCCACGTGCGCAGAACCGGAGACAGACATATCGCCATGGTATTCTGTACTGGCCGGATCCGTAAACTGGAAGAACTCAAGTTCGTGGCCTCCTGCCTTTACAACCGCCGTCTTCATGGACGCTTCACCGTCCACGCCGAGAACACCCCGCGCGATGACCGGACCGGCAGCATCCCCACTCTTTACAAGCTCGCCGCCCATCACTTCTGTCCAGAAGGCAACCTGTTTCTCGATATCTGCCACAATAAAACCAGTGTGCGCCACTTTTGTAATCAATGCCATTCCGTCTCTCCTTTTATATGATTAATGTTTTCAATGCTGCCTGAACCATCTATAAACCCTATTATATAGAAGAATCTGTTCTTCTGCAAAACAAACGCAGCGGGGAATCTATCCGAATACCCCGCTGCGACGTATTTTTTCAGTGTTCCGATTCCAACGAAATCATTTTAACAATGGGGCAATGCATCAGACAGAAGTCTTCGCATTGCGATATGCGCGCAGACGCGCCTCGTCTTCATCGGTGAGTGAATCCCGGATTTCGATCATCTGACCGACGACATTTTCCTTATCCTTCTGCAGATCAATATCGAAGGAGAAGTTTGTTGTATTGGGCGCTGCGAAAATGCGGATCTCATTCTTCATACCGGAAAGCAGGGTAATGAACTCTGTCAGCCGCTCCCGCTCCTCTGCCTCGACAAATTCGCCGCGGGCGCGCTCTTCGTAGAGTTTCGTTCCCGGTACAACCGTCACCATGTTCAGATACATATAATAAGGATGCAGCTGGTTCAGGACTTCCACGGTACGCTTCGCGGAAATCTCGCCGTGACCTTTGCCGCCCATTCCGCCGAGATAAATCATACGGTATGTGACGCCGGCTTCTTCGAGCCGTTTGCAGCCTTCCAGAATATCCGCAACGGTATATCCTTTGTTTACATGCTCCAGCACCTCATCATCCGCACACTCAAAGCCGACGACCAGATCGCTGATGCCCAGCGACTTCAGATATTTCATCTCCTCCACGCTTTTCCTGCAGAGGTCATCTACACGGGCATACATGCTGACCAGTGCCCCCGGAAAGTATTTCTGGAACAGCTTGCCGACTTCCGCAAGGCGCTCTGTGCTGAGGGCATACGGATTGCCGCCGGAAGCCCAGATCCGCTTCACATTCGGATTTTGGCGCTTTGCCTCCTGCAGATCCTCTTCGATCTGCTCAAGCGGCGCCACCCGGAACGGATATCCGTCATAGAAATTGCAGAATGTGCAGCTGTTGTGTGTACACCCGACTGTTACCTCTACGAACAGGCTGTAAGCGTCTGTCTGCGGTCTGATGATTGGTCCGTTGTAATGCATGATATGATTCTCCTTTATCTCT
>CAZRNI010000321.1:0-2815 GCA_964601425.1 uncultured Eubacterium sp.
CCGATAACGGCAGCGATAAAGATGATGACGCCTGGTGTATTAAGCCAGGAGAATGACAGTTTCGATGCGCCCTCCTCCGGATAGATCTGGACACTTGTTTTCACTGCTGCAAGCGGATCGTGAATGAACGGCACCAGTGTCGTAACCAGCAGAAAGACCAGGATCAGGATAAACGGAGACCAAGCGACGACAGCCTGCTTTGCAGTCAACGTGCGCTGCTCTCTTCCGCCGGCCGCAACGACATATTCATCCGGCACAGGTTTATTCTTCGTTTTTGTTGCCACAAGAACCGTGCAGATCAGGCTGCAGACAGATCCGATGATATCCGGCAGCTGCGGTCCCAGGAAAAGTCCTGCGATCAGTTCCGGTATTACAAAGGACAGTGCAGCAATCGTTGTGATCCCGAATACACCCTTCAGTGCCTTCAGTCCGCCGCCGAAAATCGCGACCATGACGAACGGAGAAAGGATGAACAGAACACACTCGATGGTTGCAACGTTTGCAGAAAGGATGTTGGCATCAATCCCTGTGACTGCAGACAGTGTTACGGTCGGAACGCCGACAGAGCCAAAGGCAGTCGGCATGGAGTTAACAACAAGACAGGCAACTATCGTGCGTACCGGGTCAAATCCAAGTGCTACCAGAATGGCCGCCGGGATCGCCACAGCTGTTCCGAATCCTGCCATGCCTTCCATGAAGTTGCCGAATGCCCAGCCGATGATCAGAATCAGTACACGGCCGTCCATCGAGACGCCGGAAAGCATATATTTAATGTCTTCCATCGCCTTCGTTTCAAGTGTCAGATTGTAAGTAAAAAGTGCTGCAAGAATAACGAGACAGATCGGCCAGAGTGCGTTCAGTGCGCCTTCAAGCGCAGCCGCACCCGTCCATGCAACCGGCTGCTTCCAGAAGACCGGTGCGAGGACTGCAGCAATCACAGCTGCGATTGCACACGCTTTGAAACCGGGCATTTTCAGACCGGAAAGCGCGATCAGCAGCCAGATGATGGGCAGCATGGCAAGTAAGAATTTGAGTACCAGCATAAATGTTCCCCCTGCATGTTTGATTGTTCCTGAGACTTCATACTGCAAATATCAGGAATGCTCCGAAGACATGAATGATGAAATGTTTATGATCGAAGCAAAAGACGTGTCACACAATAATTGGTAGTACCAATCTTGTATCTAAAATAATACACCCCTGACAGAAACGCGTCAAGGGTGCACTGTTTTTTCATATAGATGCACGGAAATGAACATTATAATTTGTGCAGTTCTAACAAATTCGTCCGACCAATCGCAAAGTGCATACTTCTCCAGCACTACTTTAGAAAAGCAGCCGGGGAGTCAAACCAGATCCTTGTACTGCTCGATGTATCCGAAGTGATCGCGAAGTCCCGCAAGTCCTTTTTCCAGATTGCTCTCCACCACGCCTTCCACAAGCTTGCGGTGTGCATATTCCAGCTTATTGCGGCTCTGCATACCCAAAATAATACGTGTACGCATCGAACTGATATACCGGTCCATCAGATTGGTCAGCGCCTGATAGTTGGTGATCAGAAAATCATTCCGGCTGGACTCCACCAGAACCCTGTGAATTCCTTTATCATGTAGAACGCGGTCCCCCTCGGTAATTGCCTTCTCCAGTCCGTCCAGATGAATCATCAGCCTCTGCTTCTGCTCCCGATCCGCCCGTTTCACAGCCAGCAGCATAGCCTCTCGCTCAATGAACCGCCTGAACTCTGTTACCTGCCGCTCATCCATTCCTTTGAGAAAATACATAAAGGACAGGACTTCTGACATCGTCTCGTCAAAATTCAGTGAAATATAATTACCGGATCCCTGCTGCGAGGTAATCACACCAATATTTTCCAGAATTCTCAGTCCCTCCCGCACCGAGTTGCGGCTCACAGCCAACTGTTCTGCGAGTACACGCTCCGTCGCAAGCTTATCGCCCGGATGCAGCTTTCCATTCAAGATTTCATCTTTAACGTGCTGAACGACTTTTTCATAAGATTTCTCCATCACACACCTGCCTGAACTGCTTAAAAATAGGTCGGTATTACTATAATAATACCGACCTGAAAAATCAGTGTCAACCAGATGTCTCCGCGTACAGGCATCTACATTTTTCGCCTGCCGTTTTCGCGTACAGGCAAATACATTTTTTCTCCTGCTGTTTTCGCCCGCAGGCTGTCCTTTACAGCCCTGAAAATGCCATATGAAGATAACGCATCTTTTCCGGATCCTCATGGTATTCGTACGAATGTGGTGTTCCCGCAAAAATCTGCTCTCCGTCTCTGTATGCACAAAGTGTCAGAAACGGCATATCTTCCCACTGACTTCCGGTTTCTGCAGGAAACGGTCTGGTTGCAAACAGACGTATCTGATTATCATCCTGTCTTATGGAGCAGGTATGAAGCGTACCGCGCAGATTCACGTGCGCATAGAGGATTTCGCCGTCATATACCAGAAGATTCACCTTATTGCCCGGTGCAATTGTTTTAATAATCTCATCCATGCAGATGCATCGCTCCTGCCAGTCCGGCTCCCGGCGCAGTGCAGCAGCTTTGCGGTTCATCTCCTCGATGATATACAACAGAATCCTCTCGCTGTCCGTCTCCCCTTCCTGCCGGAATACATACGGCCGCAGCACCGGACTCTCAAAGATGGTCCCGTTATGCACCAGCGTCCAGCACCGTCCGGTCTGATCCCTGTCAACAAACGGGTGTGTATTGCTGTAATCAAGTGTCCCGATCGTTGCCTCTCGGATATGGGCAAGCATTGCAGATACGTGAATATCCTGCCGCAGCCGT
>CAZRNI010000322.1:0-2768 GCA_964601425.1 uncultured Eubacterium sp.
CGGCAGGCTGGTGTCATTCGTATTCCGCAAGGACTATGAAGATCATAAAGAAAATCCGCATGAGCTTCTGGATGCACATAAGCGTTATATTGTAGGCGCAGGAATTAATACACGTGACTACCGTGAAAGAATTCCGGCTCTGGTAGATGCTGGTGCCGACGTTTTGTGCATTGACTCTTCGGAAGGATTTTCTGAGTGGCAGAAGCTGACCCTGCAGTGGGCTCGTGAAAACTACGGCGATACTGTTAAAATAGGAGCGGGCAACGTAGTTGATAAAGAAGGCTTTCTGTTTCTGGCAGAGAGCGGCGCTGATTTTGTCAAAGTCGGTATCGGCGGTGGCTCCATTTGCATTACCCGTGAAACCAAAGGAATCGGCCGTGGTCAGGCAACGGCGCTGATTGAGGTCTGCAAGGCGCGTGACGAGTATTTTGAGCGTACAGGAACATATATTCCGGTCTGCTCGGACGGCGGTATTGTTTATGATCACCACATCACACTGGCACTTGCCATGGGCGCTGATTTTGTAATGCTCGGCAGATATTTTGCACGTTTTGACGAGAGTCCGACTGCAAAGCTGATGGTCGGAGGCTCCTATGTGAAAGAGTACTGGGGCGAGGGATCCAACCGTGCCCGTAACTGGCAGAGATATGATCTGGGCGGAGATAAAAAACTGACCTTCGAAGAGGGTGTGGATTCATACGTTCCATACGCTGGTCCGCTCAAGGAGAATGTTGAGAAAACAACCAGTAAAATTCGTTCTACCATGTGCAACTGCGGAGCGCTGACCATTCCGGAGCTTCAGCAGAAAGCGAAGATTACGCTGGTATCTGCAACCAGTATTGTCGAGGGCGGAGCACACGACGTCATTCGAAGAGAAAAGACGACGACAGATAATCACTAATCATTTACAGAGCAGTCAATCGTAAAAGCAGATGTCAGATGCAAAGCGTTCAAAAAAGAATAAATCCGGAAAGAGAGCAGGCAGTGCCGGAAGAAAAACATCATCTGCTGTTTCAAAACGTAAAAGAACAGCAAAAAAAGAAATCAACCGGCGTCATATGATTATTGCATTGCTTCTGGTTGGAGCTGCAATTGTCATATCACTGATTCTGCTTGTCCTGAGCGGTCAGTATGATAAGATCGTTGGATCTTCGCCATTTGCTGAAAAAGCAGATAACGGGATCGATGAATGGGAGCGGGAAGAAATGGACGGAATAGACGACGGAAGACCGCCGCTTGATGTACAGCTGCTGACGCCGAATAAGTATTCAAGACCGCAGATTGCCTTAAAGGAGATCAACGGAATTGTAATTCATTACACAGCAAATCCGGGCGCAACAGCACAGGGAAACCACGACTATTTCGAAAAGCTGAAGGATACCGGAGAAGCCTTTGCCAGCAGCCATTTTGTGATTGGACTGGAGGGGGAGATCATCCAGTGCATTCCGAGTACAGAGATCTCTTATGCGTCTAATGACAGAAATGTCGATACGCTTTCGATTGAATGCTGCCATCCGGATGAAAGCGGGAAGTTTAATGATGCAACTTACCAATCACTGGTTGAACTGACCGCATGGCTCTGCAGGCACTTTGAGATATCTCCGGATAATATTATCAGACACTATGATGTAACTGGTAAAATATGTCCGAAATACTTCGTGGAGCACGAAGACGAATGGGAAAATTTTTTAAATGAAGTCCGTGAGGCAATATAATAAAAGAGGTTTCGGCACTGATCCGAAACCTCTTTTTGGCTTTTGCATGAAAGTGTATGCAGCGGGTTACAGTTCGGAATAGCCGTAGCTGTTGACCAGTGCGTCAATCGGCTTGCCTTCCTTGCACATCGGGCAGTTTCCGTAATCATACATTGCATAATCCGGCAGGTCTTTCAGTGTAAATGCTGAGCGAATCTTGAGATCTGCAACTTCGTCAACGGCACTGAACAACGCGCAGATGCCCGTCGGGATTGCTTTATAATACTTCAGAGAATTGATCATATGCTCGACAGTACGTCCGGTTGAAATAGCGCCGAACAGACAGAGTATATGTTTGCCTTCAATCATCGGAAGCATGTTGTCGCGGAATACGATCTGACCTGTGTTGCTGTACTCCGGAGAAGTGACATACAGTGTGCGGTGCGCATTGTAGGAGAGAACGCCGGACCTGGTCAGTTCTTCAGAAAGATAAGTGCCGATGACCTTCGTGCCGTCTGCGCAAACAATAGTGTCAACCGGAGTATCGACAGAATAATGCATTGCGAGCAGATGTGCTACGCCGTTTGCTTCAGAACAACGGGATTTCAGAACGGCGAAATCCATATAATAGTTGTTGTGAGAATGCTCAGAAGCAAAATGCCCGGGAATGATGCGAAGCTTCACGTTCGGATTAACTGAAGCGGGAATTTTTGTGTATTCTTTTAACATAGTCTGCTCCTTTCCTGCAGTAGTGCTCATATTTCTGCCGATATTATAACACAGATCAAATTGTATGTGCAACTATCACAATTAATGTTCCTTGTTATGACGAAATATGTTCGAAATATACTGCTGTTATAATTGGCGAAAAAAAATACTGCATGGCTCAGCGTCCATACAGTATTTTTATTATAAGGAAAAAGGATTAATGATGATTTATAAATCAGCCTTCGATCTCGGAGATCTTGACCGGTCTTCCTTCTTTGCAGGATTTTGTAGCTGCTGCAGCCATCAGAACCGGATACAATCCGTCGATACCGCATACCGGTGTCTCTGTGTCGTTTGCAACTGCCT
>CAZRNI010000323.1:0-2748 GCA_964601425.1 uncultured Eubacterium sp.
CCGGAGCGCGTCAGAGATCTTCATTGTCGCGGAGCGCGAAAAGAAAGAGACAATATCTCTACAAACCCCGATTTGCAGAAGAAGGAGGCAGATATGGCAAGAGACAACTGGCGCCTGGCCTACCATCTGATGCCGCCGGACGGCTGGCTGAATGACCCGAATGGACTTTGCCAGGTGAACGGCCGGTATCATATTTATTTTCAGTATGCTCCGAACACCCCGGGGCCGGACGGGAAGAAGCACCGGACGTGGGGACATTATGCAGGACCTGATCTGATTCATCTGGAGTTCGAAGGTGTTCCGTTCTGGCCGGAGGAACCGGACCGGGACGGCTGCTACTCCGGCAGCGCATTTATCCATGAAAACGAGATCTGGCTGTATTATACCGGAAATATCAAACTGGCCGGTGATTATGACTATATTCATGACGGACGTGAGAGTAATACGATCCTCGTCCGGACAAAAGACGGAAAGACGTACAGCGGAAAGCAGGTGCTTTTCGGCACGAAGGATTATCCGGCTGACTGCACGCGTCATGTACGGGATCCGAAGGTCTGGGAACAGGACGGCATTTATTACATGGTGCAGGGTGCGCGGATGAATGATGACAGCGGGTCGGTTCTGCTTTATGAGAGTGAAGATCTTTTTGAGTGGAAACTGGTGAAAATTATCGCCACAGAAGAGCCCTTTGGCTACATGTGGGAGTGCCCGGATTACTTTGAACTGGATGGGGAACAGGTGCTCTCGATCTGCCCGCAGGGCATGGAGGCGGAGGAATTCCGTTATCAGAACAACCATCAGGCGGGGTACTTCTTCATGCAGGGCGATCTGCGCAGTGAACAGACATTTTCTGCATTCAGAGAGTGGGATTACGGACATGATTTTTACGCGCCGCAGAGCTTTGTGGATGAACAGGGAAGGCGGCTGTTCATCGGCTGGGCTGGACTTCCGGACAAGCCTTACGGCAATCCGACCAGTGAACGCGGCTGGGAGAACTGCCTGACAGTGCCGCGCGTTCTGCATGTAAAAAACGGCGTTGTTACGCAGATGCCTGTGGAAGAACTGAAATCACTTCGCTTTGACGGGCAGAAAATCGCGCCGGACGGCACACTGGTGCTGCCGGACGCGGCGGGTGATGTCGAGATCCGGTTTGCAGGGGATTCTCAGTGTTATGACACAGGTGCTGTTGAAACTGCGGCAGACGGAAGGCGGAAAGAGCCGGCCGGTGCAGAAGCATCTGCTGAGAAAATACCGGATGACAGCTGGCGGATTACAATCGGCGGCGGTGTATATCTGACTTTCTCTGACGGTATTTTGGAACTGAATATGACAGAAGCAGCCGGATGCGGGCGTGATGCGCGCCGCGTGAAAGCAGATCAGATCAGAGATATGCGTCTGATGATTGACCGCTCTATGCTTGAGATCTACTGCAACGACGGAGCAATTGTATTTGCGTCACGGTTCTATCCGGATGATCCGGCGGACCGGAAAGGGCGGGAACTGGATGTGAAGTTTAATTGTCCGGGCGCGCAGATCACAGCCTGGCAGATGCATGCACTGCCGGTGAACGAGACGTATTGAACGCAGTGGATCAGTCCCCTTCTTGCGCGCGTGGAGCGCCGGGCGGCGGTTCTGCATGGCAGCATTTCTGTCCGGATAGCGCCGGCTGCCCGGCAGAAGTCTGTTAACCAGAATGAAAAAGAAAGGATAAATCATGTACGACGTAACAGCTCTTGGTGAATTGTTGATCGATTTTACACCCTGCGGCGTCAGCGAGGCGGGACGTGCGTTGTTTGAGCAGAATCCGGGCGGCGCACCGGCCAATGTGCTGGCTGCCCTCTCAAAACTGGGATGCAGGACGGCATTTATCGGTAAGGTCGGAAATGACATGCACGGTGCTTATCTGCGCGGTGTGCTGGAAGGCTTGGAGATCAATACGGCAAATCTGATCAGTGATCCGGATGTATTTACAACGCTGGCATTTGTTGCTCTGCAGAACGGGGAGCGCAGCTTTTCCTTTGCAAGAAAACCCGGTGCGGACACGCAGCTAAAAGCAGAGGAACTGAACGAGGATCTGCTGAAGCAGACAAAGATTTTCCACTTCGGCTCGCTGTCCCTGACGGATGAGCCGGCCAGAAGTGCTACGTATGCTGCGGTGAAGATTGCAAAGGAAGCAGGCGCATTGATTTCTTATGACCCGAACTACCGCGCACCGCTCTGGCAGAGCCGTGAGGCGGCAATCCGTGAAATGCGCGCTGCGATTCCGTATGTGGATATTATGAAAATTTCCGATGAAGAATGTGATCTGCTGACGGATGCATCCGATCCGGACGAGGCGGCAGCCCGCCTTCTGGCGGCAGGCGTTAAATGTGTCTTTGTGACGTGCGGCGGCGACGGTGCGCTGCTGAAAACCGCATCCGTCAGTGCAAAGGAGCCGGCGATGAAATGTGAGCTGGTTGATACGACCGGCGCCGGCGACTCCTTCTGGGGCGGTATCCTGTATCAGTTCGCATCCAATGACTGGAAGCCGGAGGAACTGGACATGAAAAAAGCGCAGACAATGCTGCGCTTTGCAAATACGGTTGCGGGATTGTGCGTACAGAAACGCGGTGCCATTCCGGCGATGCCGTCAAAGGAAGCGGTTGAGGCAGTTCTGAATACCTGACAGCACGCAGATGCACGTCGGGCGTATCACTGGCCGGACGCCGGTTTCATCATCTCATGAATGAACTGAATCAGCTTTGGATG
>CAZRNI010000324.1:0-2731 GCA_964601425.1 uncultured Eubacterium sp.
CGTCGTGCGTAGAAAGAGACAACAAACTGCTCTACAAACCCCAATTTATCAAAACAACATCTTCAGCGCCTGTTTCAGAATTGCTTCCGAATCCATTTCTTCTGTCACATCCACCTTGCGGACTGCCTGCAGCGCTTCTGTTCCGGAATAGCCAAGCGCTACCAGTGCTTCAACCGCATCGCTTTCCGCACGCTGCGAAGCATTGCCGCCCGTGCCCGGTATTGTATTTCCCGAGCCGGTTTCTGCGTGCGCCAGCTTTTTCTCGACAGCATCCTCGAGTTTAAATTTATCCTTTAGTTCAAGAATTACCTTTTGCGCTGTTTTCTTGCCAATACCGGGTGCCTTTGAGATAAAAGTTACATCATCAGAAAGGACTGCAAACCGGAGATCATCTGCTGATAATGTCGACAGAATACCAATCGCACCCTTCGGGCCGATCCCGCTTACACCTGTCAGCAGTTTAAAAATTTCCAGGTCATCTCTGTCAGCAAATCCGTAAAGCGTAAGTGCATCCTCTTTAACATTAAGATATGTGTGTATCTTTACCTGATCACCGATCCGGATCCTTCCGTCCAGTAATGTTGCCGGCACAAACACCCGGAAACCGATACCGCCGCGGTCTATCAGCAGCGCATCCTGTTCAATTTCTTCAATGGTTCCTTTTAAATATGCAATCATACGAAATGATCCTGTTCCTGTAAAACAAAGTCATAATTCGCCACTTGAGTTGAATTTTACCACGTAGTCTTTTTTCGCGCAACCAAGGTGAAACGTCTTTCACTCATGCAACCGTTCATAATGATTCGGGGGATTCAGATTTCGTGTTGATGGGACTTGACTCGATCCATATAATCCGATATGATATACAGCGTGCTGTCAGTGATTACTAATTCAGTAATTTTAACCACCTGTCAGCCGTCGGCAACTATAATTTCATATATGCGAATTGAAGTCTGCAGGAAAGCACAAGCTGTGCACCGAAGGAATAACACTCTCAGGTAACGTTGAAACGTTAAGGACTGCAGATGGATCGCAACTCTGGAGAATCCCGGATCAGCCGGGTGCCGAAGGTGCAACGCGACGGATCAGACCCGTCGCAGAATCTCTCAGGCAAAAGGACAGAGAACAGCTATGGTTATAAGCTTAATAAGCGATGGCGTTTAAATGAACGCCGCCTGTCTGCTGTTTCATTTCAGGGATTTTCCGGACCTTTACAGGTTCGGTTTTTTATTGTTCAGAAAAGCAAATTATTTTGAAAGGGTGACATCATGTTCCACACATTCAGTAATCTTCTGGTGAAAATTGACGACATTGTCTGGGGAATTCCGCTGATGCTTCTGATTCTGGCCGGCGGGATTCTGCTGACCTGGCGGCTTCGGTTCCTTCAGACGCATAAGCTGGGGCTCGCCCTGAAGTGGATGGTAAAAAACGAGGAAGGCGGAAAGGGGGAAGTAACCAGTTTTGCCGCACTCTGTACTGCTCTTTCCGCAACAATCGGAACCGGCAACATCGTCGGTGTCGCGACAGCAGTCTGCGCGGGCGGACCAGGCGCGCTTTTCTGGATGCTGGTTGCGGCATTTTTCGGAATGGCTACCAAATATGCCGAGGGGCTTTTGGCCGTCAAATACAGAACTGTCGATAAAGAAGGTCATACACTCGGCGGTCCCTTCTACTATATCGAGCGAGGTATGGGACTGCGCTGGAAATGGCTGGCAAAGCTTTTTGCATTTTTCGGCATCTGTGTCGGTCTGTTCGGAATCGGCACCTTCAGTCAGGTGAACGGCATTTCCAGTGCGATCAAAAATTTCTTTGATCCGGATACACTCCATGCAGTAAAGCTGCCGGGACTTGGCACATACTCGATCGCAGTCGTCATTTCCTCTCTGGTTTTAACGCTGTTTGTTGCACTGGTACTGATCGGCGGACTGAAACGCATTGCCGGCGTCAGCCAGATTGTTGTCCCGTTCATGGCAATCATCTATGTCCTTTCTGTTATCATCCTGATCCTGTGCAACCTGAAAGCACTTCCCGGCGCGGTCGTTACCATTGTCACAGGTGCGTTCAACCCGCGGGCAGTGACCGGCGGTGTTGTGGGCAGCATGATTGTTGCAATGCAGAAAGGTGTCGCACGCGGTATCTTTTCAAATGAAGCAGGCCTCGGCAGCGCTCCGATCGCCGCTGCTGCCGCACAGACACATGAGCCGGTGCGGCAGGGCCTTGTCAGTATGACAGGTACTTTTATCGACACCATTGTTATCTGTACCATGACCGGTCTCTCTATTGTTATGACCGGCGCATGGCAGGCAGAAGGTCTTGAAGGTGTGCAGGTAACCAACTATGCTTTCCAGCACGGCCTGCCGTTTTCGGATCAGGTATGCAGCTTTATCCTGATGATCTGCCTCGTCTTCTTTGCCTTTACAACCATTCTCGGATGGGATTATTACAGTGAACGCTGTCTGGAATATCTCTCCGGCGGCAAGAAACGTTCCATCATGATTTTCCGCTGGCTCTATATCATTGCTGTTTTCATAGGGCCATACATGACTGTCAGTGAAGTCTGGACCATCGCTGATATCTTTAATGGACTGATGGCAATTCCGAACATGATCGCATTGTTTGCACTGTCCGGTGTTGTGGCACACGAGACAAAGGCGTTTTTCAAAGCCAGAAAGCATCTTTGAATGGAGCTTTTAATGAGGTCGCTTGAGGTGGTGTGGACAAATATATGTTC
>CAZRNI010000325.1:0-2694 GCA_964601425.1 uncultured Eubacterium sp.
CGGCAGGCAGGAAGAAAGCTGATGAATCATGTCAAGCACGAGCTGTTCAAATTTATATCCGTTTGGCTCTTCCGGCGAAACGTGCCCGCCGTTCGCATCAATATAAGGAATCTTTTTCTTTACCACATGCAGCGACAGCTTATCATCCGTAACTTTATTCAGCTCGGACGTCCGGAACAGATAATTAAGAATCACGCCGAAATTATAGGCCGGATCACCCTTCGCATCCTTTGCATCCATCATTTCCTGTGTCAGTTCATAATACTCCACAATTGACGGTCTGCCGTCCTCAAGACACATAACGCCGACCTTCTCATCCGGTGCCGCCTTCCGGACTACCTTTGCACCGACTCCCACATCGGCCAGCACTGTCGCGCCGATAAAGCATGGATCACAGATGCGCTGCAGTACATTATCCACTGCAAACACATTGATCCACTCGATCCCTTCTTTTTCCAGAATCTCTCCGAGGCCAGCCCGCAGCATAGAAGAATACCATCCCGCGTTTCCATTTGGAGACGTGGAGATCCTTCCCTTCTCCTCCATGTACAGTTTTCCGTCAAAATCACAGCAGGGTGCCATGCTCTGTCTGAAGAATACAACCTTATCCTTCTGGTATCCGAAATAGTCTTTTTCCTCGAAAAATGCCACCGTTTCATCATGATTCTTCTCACTTGTCATGACAAACAGCCGGATCCAGGTTCCTGATGCCTTAACTACATCGAGGAGATTATGAATCAGGCATTCAAATATATACCGCGGCTTTGTAATACCGATATTGTACATCCCCTTCGGATGTGAAGATCCGAGCCGGGTTCCCATGCCGCCGGCAAGCAGCAGCGCTGCTGTCTTTCCTTCCTGAATGGTTTTTATGCCGGCATCATACAGTTCGTCCTTCCGCGCTGCAATTTCATCCAGTTCCATCGCTGCAAGCGGTGAAAAAACGCCGCGGGATTCCGGCTCGTCATGAATGCGGTTCAATACAGAAAAATCCGTTTCCTCAATCTGCCGAAGCAGATCCCCCTGCTGCGCTTCTGTCAAGTCCTCAAAGTACTGCAGTACATGGCTTTGATTCCAATCGGCCAGTTTCTGCTCTGCCTGTCTCAGATTCATGTGTATTTCTCCTTATTTTACAGCCTTCGCCGTTTAATTAATATATAGCGCTATTTTACCACAAATCAGGCCATTTTTGGAGGTAAAGGTCGGCCAGACAGCAGAAAAGACCGGAACGCGCCGGTCTTTCCCAAATCAATATATTAAAAATACTCCCTTGCTGGCTTTGGACAATCAAAGATGCAGGACGCGCTCTTTGATCTCCTGTGTGCGGCCCTGGTTCCAGAACTGCGTGCCGATATAGCCGCAGGTACGTCTGGCGACGGCCATCTTGCTCTCATTGGTGTTGCCGCAGTTCGGGCATCTCCAGATAAGCTTGTGATTTTCATTCTCAACGACTTCGATCTCGCCGTCATAACCGCATTCCATGCAGTAGTCACTCTTGGTGTTGAGTTCTGCGTACATGATGTTGTTGTAGATAAACTGCATCACCGAGAGGACTGCCGGAATGTTATTCTGCATATTCGGCACCTCGATATAGCTGATCGCGCCGCCCGGTGAGAGTTTCTGGAAATCCGCCTCAAATTTGAGCTTCTTGAAGGCGTCGATCTTTTCTGTGACATGCACATGATAGCTGTTGGTGATGTAGTTCTTGTCCGTAACACCCTTAATAATGCCAAAGCGCTTCTGCAGCTTCTTTGCAAATTTGTAGGTCGTGGACTCCATCGGCGTGCCATAGACAGAATAGCTGATGTTTTCAGCTGCACGCCACTGGGCACATTTATCATTCAAGCGCTGCATGACTGCCAGTGAAAACTCTCTTCCCTCTTCACTGGTGTGCGATTTGCCTGTCATCCGGACACACATCTCATACAGGCCTGCATAGCCGAGCGAGATGGTGGAATGGTTGTTAAACAGCAGGCGGTCGATGGTCTCGCCCTTCTTCAGCCGCGCAAGTGCGCCGTGCTGCCAGAGAATCGGCGCGACGTCGGAAACAGTTCCGCGCAGACGCTCTTGCCGCCAGCTCAGGGCTCTGTGGCAGAGCTCCAGACGTTCGTCCAGAATCTCCCAGAATTTATCCATATCTCCGTAAGAAGAGCATGCGACATCCACCAGATTGATGGTGACGACGCCCTGGTTGAAACGGCCGTAATACTTATGCTCGCCGTTTTCGCCCAGTCCCTCGGTGTCCGGCGTCAGGAAACTGCGGCATCCCATACACGGATACACATCTCCGTTCTTGTACTCGCGCATCATTTTTGCGGAAATATAGTCCGGAACCATGCGCTTTGCGGTACATTCCGCTGCAAGTTTTGTCAGCTCCCAGTACTTGGAGCCTTCCGTGATATTATCTTCATCCAGCGCATAAATCAGCTTCGGGAATGCAGGCGTAATCCAGACGCCTTTCTCATTCTTTGTTCCCTGCATGCGCTGAATCAGCATTTCTTCAATGATCATCGCCAGATCATCGCGGGTCTGTCCTTCCGGCACTTCGTCCAGATACATGAAGACCGTAACAAACGGTGCCTGACCGTTACAGGTCATCAGCGTGACCAGCTGATACTGGATCGTCTGAATACCGCTCTTGATCTCTTCCTTCAGACGCATCTCCGTGATTTTTGCAATGATCTCCTCATCCAG
>CAZRNI010000326.1:0-2689 GCA_964601425.1 uncultured Eubacterium sp.
GGTCCAGCGGCAGGTCGCCGTAAACCTCGTCAGTAGAAACCTGATGATAACGCTGAATGCCATACTTGCGGCACGCGTCCATCATCACAGCCGTGCCCATAATATTCGTCTCCAGGAAAATACCCGGATTTTCGATCGAACGGTCAACATGTGATTCCGCTGCAAAGTTAACAACCACATCCGGATGCTCTTCTTCAAACAGGTTATAAATCGCATCGCGGTCACAGATATCAGCCTTCACAAACCGGAAATTCGGATTGTCCATCACCGGTTCCAGCGTTGAAAGATTGCCGGCATAAGTCAGCTTGTCAACACAGATAATCCTGTCCTCCGGGTGATTCTTCAGCATGTAAAAAACAAAATTAGATCCGATAAATCCGGCACCGCCGGTTACAATAATATTCATTTTATCTCTCCTCATGAATGTAAAATATCTACGTACTTTCCGTCCAGCACATCCAGCAGATACTGCCCGTACTGATTCTTCTTCAGATCCTCATACTCTTTAAGCACATCTTCTCTGGTGATCCAGCCCTGCAGATACGCAATTTCTTCCAGACATGCAATCTTTCTGTGCTGGTGTGTCTCAATGGTCTTTACGAAATTCGTCGCATCCGCGAGACTCTCGTGGGTACCGGTATCAAGCCAGGTAAAGCCCTTGCCCAGCAGTTTGACATTCAACTCTCCCATCTCGAGATAAATGCGGTTCAGATCCGTAATCTCCAGCTCTCCTCTTGCAGAAGGCTTCAGGTTCTTCGCGTATTCCACAACACGGTTATCATAGAAATACAAACCTGTGACGCAGTAATTGCTCTTTGGCTTCTCCGGTTTCTCCTCGATTGAAATGGCACGTCCGTCGGCATCAAATTCGACGATACCGAAGCGCTCCGGATCTTCGACATAGTAGCCGAATACAGTTGCGCCCTTACCTGTCTCGGCATTTTCCTTCGCCTCACGCAGCCGCTTAGTCAGACCGTTGCCGGCAAAAATATTATCCCCCAGAACCATCGCGACACAGTCGTCTCCGATGAACTCCGCGCCCAGAATAAACGCCTGTGCCAGTCCGTCCGGTGACGGCTGCACCTTGTAGGAAAGCTCCAGTCCGAACTGATGTCCGTCTCCGAACAATTCCTGAAAACGCGGCGTATCCGCAGGCGTTGAAATAATCAAAATCTCCCGGATTCCGGCATTCATCAGCACCGACATCGGGTAATAAATCATAGGCTTGTCATAAATCGGCAGCAGCTGCTTCGATGTCACCTTTGTCAGCGGATACAGACGTGTGCCGGACCCGCCGGCGAGAATAATACCTTTCATTTTGCTCTCCTTTATTATTTATTCCAAAAGCTCCTATTCTGACTGCATATGCGCACCAGTTTCCCGGGCATTCTCTTATATTGCTTCCCAAGCAGGTATCCTGCATATTTACATCCGCTCTGCCAGATTAACGGAATAACCAGCCACGGCCGTCCGGATCGGAACAGCTGTGCTGTCACCTGGCGAATCATCCGCATTCCCTCTCCTTCGGAGGGAACATCCGCAAAAACCTCCGGATGTTGTTTCTGAGAGACTGCGAGATCGAAATTCCTGTGGAACTGCTGTCTGCCGGAATAATTGTGCGAATGAACAACACGGGCGTCAGCAGCATAGACAATCCCGTACCCGGCATCGATCAGACCGCGGGCAAAAATCATGTCTTCGTTAAAGATCGTGTGCTGCGGAAATCCGCCCTGCTCCAGATAGACCTCCCGGTCGTACATCGCACATACGTTTGAACAGAAAAACGTCTTGATCCCCATTGATTCCAGATCAGCTTTTGATTTCAGCCGGCTCTCTTTCGGATAATTAAAGGAACGTGTATATTTCTCCAATGTACTGCAGTCCAGTCTGGGAAGCTGACGGGCATAGGCTGCGCCGATTTTGATCTTTTCAGGTACAGACCGGCCTGCCGTATCCGCAGGCTCCGCTTCAGATATCTGTTGTACAACTGATGTATCCTCGTCCAGAAACTGTTCCGCCAGATGCTCGATCAGTCTCCGGTCCGCCGGAAGGGCATCCTGCGTCATAAACAGGATCAGATCTGCATCGGATGCTTCCGCCATACGATGTCTCGTCGCTCCGTGGTCAAATTCTTCCTTCCTGATATGCTCCGCAATCAGTCCCGGATAATCCTCCTCGAACTGTATATCCCAGTACTGTTCTTCTGTATTAATGACACGCACATGTGCAGGGCGAATGCTCTGCGCATCCAGACGCCGCAGCAATTCCGAAAAAATCCTGCCCGGCTGATGTGTCGGAATCAGAACATCTATCTTCAGTTTTGATAATTCTTCAGTATGCATTCTTATTCACAAATCCCCGGAAGAAAGTCAGAAACAGTATTTTAAAGTCGAGGCTGATGCTCCAGTTTTCAATATAGTATAAATCATATTCGATACGTTTTGTAATCGACGTATCGCCGCGGTACCCGTGGATCTGCGCCCAGCCGGTCATGCCCGGCCGGACCTGATGTTTGACCATATAGCGTGGGATTTCCTCACGGAATTTTTCCACATAGAAGGGCTGTTCCGGCCTGGGCCCGACGAGACTCATCTCGCCGCGCAGCACATTGATCAGCTGCGGAAGCTCAGCCAGACTTGTCCGCGGGAGCAGTTTGACGAACTTTGTGACCCGGGGATCATTTTCCACG
>CAZRNI010000327.1:0-1056 GCA_964601425.1 uncultured Eubacterium sp.
GGATGAATACACAAGGCTCTACAGCACCTGCTGCGTTGATATGCAGATATTTGCGTCCGCCTGCGATGCATCCGCCGACGTACTCGCCGTCGTTCTGGAAGTCCATTGCGAAGATCGGCTTAGTCGCACGGAAGTGACGGATTGTGTGGTACATCTTGATACGCTGCTCCGGACTGACCATCAGCTCCGGTGTCGCTGACATTCCGACCGGCATGAAGTGGAAGTACCATACAAACAGTGCGCCTTCATTTACAAGACCGTCAATGAATTCGTCGCTCGCGACGTCATCAAGGTTCTTGCTGGTGTAGCAGACAGAAATACCAAATGCAAGCTTATGCTCACGGAGCAGGCGCATTGCATTGTGAACCTTCTCATAAACGCCCTGTCCGCGGCGTCCGTCATTTGCCTCCTCAAATCCTTCCAGTGAGATTGCTGGAACGAAGTTCTTGACGCGCAGCATTTCCTTGCAGAATTCCTCATCGATCAGTGTACCGTTTGTGAAGGAAAGAAATTCGCAGTCCTGATGTGCTTCGCAGAGGCGGATGATATCTTTCTTGCGTACAAGCGGCTCGCCGCCGGTAAAGATAAACATATAGGTGCCCAGCTCATTTGCCTCGTTGACAATCCGGTCAAGATCCTCGTAGGTAAGGTTGAGCTGATTGCCGTACTGTGCAGCCCAGCAGCCGGTGCATTTCAGGTTGCAGGCGGAAGTCGGATCCATCAGAACGGCCCACGGAACATTGCAGTTATACTTCTCTGCAACTTCAAACTGACGGACAGAGCCCTTCAGACTGGCATTGGTGATGAAATTTTCAAAAAAGGTCTTGCGGACACCCGGATCCAGCTCATACAGCTTGAGAATCTTATCATAATAGTTGGTCTTTCGGTTGATGGCATCACGGATTGCATTACGCTGTCCGGTATACCAGTCATCCGGAACCAGTTTGTCTACAAGGTCCATCAGCTTCGGAATATTTTTTTCCGGATCCTTCTCAAGATAATTCAGAAACGGTTTCCGGGCCAGGTTCGCGACATCCCAAAAACCGCCGTCGGACA
>CAZRNI010000327.1:1066-2681 GCA_964601425.1 uncultured Eubacterium sp.
AGGAAGACAACCGTAACATCAGTCTCAGCAGCATAGGAAAGGGTGAAAGATAATTCAGTGCAGTACTGATTGCTTTTGTAATGGCTGCGGTTTTTACTTTCTGTGCGACAGATGCCATGTGTTGTCCCCTTTCTTAATGTATCTTATTTCTTCTTTTCTTTAGGACAGATTCGAAAAACTGCTCCCCGAAAATGTCATAAAAATATCTGGTATGCCAAAATCGTTGCCTATTATAATTGCCAAACTCCGGAAAGTCGAGTATAAAACAAAAAAAATGGAGGGACAAAAATCAAAATGTGTTCTAAAATAGGACAGATTTTCAAAAGTGTCCCAGATCAAATATGCCAATAGTGATATGAAATTTGAAAAAGATGAAGATCTTGCGGTACGATTTGCCTGTAAGACTGTGTAAGACTGTTCCGGTATGCAGACTTGTCCGTGAGATAGAGTTCTGTTATAATCGTGAAGAGTCAGGAAGTTATGGCTAACCATTCTTGCCCAGAGGATATTGAAATATATGTTTAAGCAGAAGAAAAGAGGTGCGGTGTCTCAGGATGCTGTGGGAATCACAAATGAGACGGACCGAATCTCGTTCAGAAGAACGGACTGGATCCCTGCGCTGGTAATACTGGCGGCGGCAGGATGTCTGCTGGTGTTTTTTCAAGTGGCGCGAAAACCGGGAGGGAATTGCGCGGAAGTGCGTGTTGACGGTGTTCTGAAGGGGGTCTATGCGCTGGACCAGGATGATATCTTTGAAATCAGGACAGAATATGGGGTGAATCGTGTGCAGATCAAAGACGGAGAAGTATCTGTCATTGATGCGGACTGTGCCGGACACGACTGCATACAGCAGGGTTCGATTCACTTGCAGAACGAAACGATTGTCTGTCTTCCGCACAGGCTGGTGATTGAGATCACAAAGCGGGATGATGCAGATGAAACGCAGGCAGAGCCTGAAGAAACCGGATTTGATACGGTCGCAAAATGAGAACGATGAGAACAATACAGAAAGAGAACAGAAATAAAAAAACACAGTCTCCGGCTGCGCGTGTCGCGTATGCGGCGGTGTTTATTGCACTTGCACTGATTTTTTCTTATGTAGAAACGTTAATTCCGATCAATTTTGCAGTACCGGGAATTAAGCTGGGACTGGCAAATCTTGTAATTATGGTCGGACTGTTTCTGATGCCGGCCGGCGAGGTTCTGCTGATCTCTGTCGCACGCATTCTGCTGGTTGGCTTTTTGTTTGGAAATGGTGCATCGATCATGTACAGCCTTGCGGGAGGGCTTCTGAGTTTTGCAGTGATGCTGCTTTTACTGAAACTGACGCGTCTTTCGATTCTGGGGATCAGTATCATCGGAGGGACAGCCCATAATATAGGGCAGCTGATCGTAGCTGCCCTGGTTGTTCAGAATATTAAGATGGTTTATTATCTGCCGGTACTGCTTGCGGCAGGCGTCGTGACCGGTGCGTTGATCGGGATTCTTGCCGGGCGTATCGTGCCGGTGCTGCGGCGCTTTGCCTGAATTATATAAATACGGATTTTAAAATGGTTCACTCAGGCAGCGGCGCAATCATATTTTTGTAGACCCGCCGTAAGATTAAGGTAGTCAG
>CAZRNI010000328.1:0-2656 GCA_964601425.1 uncultured Eubacterium sp.
CATCAAGGCTGATCTGATCGGATATACGAGTGTAAAAGGCTGCATGGCAATCAAACCGGCAGGATACGCACTCTGGGAGAATATCCAGGCAGAACTGGACCGCAGGTTCAAAGAAACGGGCGTGCAGAACGTCTATATGCCGATGTTTATCCCGGAAAGTCTTCTGCAGAAGGAGAAGGATCATGTGGAAGGATTTGCGCCGGAAGTTGCATGGGTGACACACGGCGGTCTGGATGAACTGCAGGAGCGCATGTGTGTGCGTCCGACATCAGAGACACTGTTCTGTGATTTTTATGCAAAAGACATCCAGTCGCACAGAGATCTGCCGCGTCTGTACAACCAGTGGTGCTCAGTTGTCCGCTGGGAGAAGACGACACGTCCGTTCCTCCGCTCCCGCGAGTTCCTGTGGCAGGAGGGTCACACCGCTCATGCGACAGAGGAAGAGGCTGAAGAGCGTACAATTCAGATGCTGAACGTCTACGCATCATTCCTGGAGGACGTGCTTGCGATTCCGGTTATCAAGGGACGCAAGACCGACAAGGAAAAATTTGCCGGAGCTGCTTCCACCTATACAGTAGAGGCACTGATGCATGACGGAAAAGCACTGCAGTCAGGCACCAGCCACAACTTCGGTGACGGATTTGCCCGTGCATTTGGCGTTCAGTATACAGATAAGAACAACCAGCTGCAGTATGTCCACCAGACATCCTGGGGCATGACCACCCGTGTCATTGGCGCACTGATCATGGTACACGGCGACAACAGCGGACTCGTACTGCCGCCGCGCATCGCTCCGACACAGGCCATGGTGATTCCGATCCGCCAGAGCGCTGAAGGCGTTATGAATAAGGCACTCGAAGTCAAAGCAGCTCTTGCAGCAGCAGGCATCCGCGCTGCACTTGATGACAGCGACAAGAGCCCGGGCTGGAAGTTCTCCGAACAGGAAATGCGCGGTATTCCGGTGCGTGTTGAACTCGGACCGAAGGATATCGAAGCAGGTCAGGCTGTCCTGGTGCGCAGAGATACCCGCGAGAAACAGATTGTCCCGCTCGAAAACCTTGCAGCTGTCACAGCAGAACTGCTTGAGAGCATTCAGAAGGATCTCTTTGAGAAGGCACTGGCACACCGTGAGGCACACACCTACGATGCGGTTACCTATGAAGAGTTCTCAGAGATCGCAAATACAAAACCGGGCTTTATCCGTGCAATGTGGTGCGGTGACGAGGCCTGCGAGAACAAGATCAAGGAAGATCTGTCCGTGACAAGCCGCTGCATTCCGGGCAAGCAGGTACATCTTGCAGATACATGTATCTGCTGCGGAAAGCCGGCGAAGAAGATGGTTTACTGGGGGAAGGCTTATTAAAGGTTTTTTATGAGGCGGGGGACAGTTTGATTGTCTCCCAGCTCAGGTGGAATTCGCAGGGGAGACAATCAAACTGTCCCACGCCGCGAAGGTTTGTGTAGTTTTAGAAGGTATTGATGTGATTCAAATTGGGAGGTAACAAATGGGCTATCAGGAAACGTATCAGACATGGCTGAGTGATCCGTATTTTGACGAGGCAACGAAGGAAGAACTCCGTGCGATTGCGGACGATCCGAAGGAGATTGAAGAACGCTTTTATATGGATCTGGAGTTCGGTACGGCCGGACTGCGCGGTATTATCGGCGCAGGCACGAACCGTATGAATATCTATGTTGTGCGCAAGGCGACACAGGGACTTGCAAACTATATCAAGAAACAGGGCATGCAGGACCGCGGTGTTGCGATTGCGTTTGATTCCCGTCATATGAATACGGAATTTGCTGACTGTGCGGCACTCTGCCTTGCAGCAAACGGCATTAAGGCATACGTTTTTGAGTCTCTGCGGCCGACACCGGAGCTTTCCTTTGCAGTCCGTTATCTGCACTGTATTGCAGGTATTAATATTACTGCGAGCCACAATCCGGCTGATTACAACGGTTATAAGGTTTACTGGGAAGACGGCGCACAGATTACACCGCCGCACGATACCGGTATTATGGCTGAGGTTCAGGCTGTTACAGAGTGGGCAGACGTTCTGACCATGGAGAAGGATGACGCAGTTGTCGCAGATCTGTATCAGGTAATCGGTGCAGATATCGACGTTCCGTACATGGAGGCACTGAAGAGCCAGGTGCTTCATCCGGAAGCGATCAAAGAGATGGCGAAGGATCTGAAGATCGTCTACACACCGCTGCACGGAACCGGAAATATCCCGGCGCGCAAGATCATGCGCCAGCTTGGTTTTGAGCATGTTTATCCGGTGCCGGAACAGCGTCTGCCGGACGGTGATTTCCCGACCTGCCCGTATCCGAATCCGGAATCTGAGGATGCGTTTGTTCTCGGACTGGAACTTGCAAAGAAGATTGATGCGGACCTCGTTCTCGCGACGGACCCGGATGCAGACCGTCTCGGTGTCCGCGTAAAGGACGCAGAGGGCAATTATCACGATCTGACCGGCAACATGTCCGGCTGCCTGCTGGCAGATTATGAGATCGGACAGCGCAAGGCAGTGAAGGGCCTGCCGGATGACGGCGCACTGATTTCCACGATTGTTTCCAGCAACCTGGCAGGTGCGATCTTCACATCCGGTTCTGCCGGCACGATGGCCAGCGGCGACCGCCTGAAAGAGCTCTA
>CAZRNI010000329.1:0-2653 GCA_964601425.1 uncultured Eubacterium sp.
AACTGAAGTTGGCATTAGGGTGTAAGATCCTGATACCGGATTATATGTTAGATTTTTGTGGAAGGTCTCCAGAAATAATACGTTCGTAAGCGAAAAACCGTGTGACACTTCTGTGACAAAGATCATGTTATACTCCGAATATAAACAAAAGAGAACATCTTAGATCGAAAGAGATAGAACTTTGAAGAAAGGAAAGGAAGACAGATATGGGATTTTTATCAAAATTAAAGGAACTTAGTAAGGTAGTTGACGGCATCAATGATGTAGCAGGAAAAGCCAGCAAGACGACAGTAGAAGACTATGGCAAAGCAGAGTATTCTTTATATACTGCTCTTAATCTGGGAGATCTTCACAGCAAGATCGATATTACAGATGAAGAAGGCAAGGTCAAATACTACACGAAATCCAGCGTATTTGCCCTGAAGGGTAAGACGGAAATCATGGATGCTTCCGACAATGTCATCGCCTATCTGGAGAAAAGACCGGTCAGCCTTCATGAGAAACACTTTATCACGATGGCTGATGGCAGGAAGTTCACCTTATCCAATGAAATCTTGCATATCATCAAGGATATCACCAATATTGAAGGACTGGGCTGGCAGCTTCGCGGCAATATCATCGGACTGAACTTTAACCTTCTGGATGAGAACGACCAGCCGATTGCCACCGTTGGAAAGAAGCTGGTTTCCGTCCATGACAAGTATTGCATCGACCTGTACAAACCCGAGCATGAACAGGTTGTGGTTGCTATCGTTATTCAGTTAGAGAAGATGGTGGAAGCTCGCAGGGAGAATGAGAGTGAATCTGGATTCTCCTTTGGATTCGGCAGTGATGATTAGAAACCACTTCTATGGTATAAAAGCAGATTGCCAAACTACTTGTTTCCTGTATTATCTCATGTTAAAATCAAAAACCAATGATTATTAAGGAGGGATCCCGATGAAAAAGACCAATTTAATCTTTGTTACTTTGCTGGTGTTCGCCATGATTCTTGCTCTTGCCGGCTGTGGGAAAAAGGAGAATTCCATTGTGGGAACCTGGGAATGTAACGATACAGAAAATGATATCAGTACTGTATACGACTTAAAAGATGACGGAACCGGAACCTACACCATGAACGTTGCCGGTGAGGAAGTGATATATGAGCTGAAGTACGAGATCAAAGACAACCACCTGCTTGTCAGATACGTCAACAACGACACATTTTCTGAAGACGACGAATTTGACAATGAATTCCAGTTCAAAGATGACAATACTCTGATCATCAAGGATTCTTTCGATGAGGAGATGACTTACGTCAGAAAATAAAAAAATGTCAGCAAAGACTTAGTTCTCTGCTGACATTTTTCAGGGAAGCATTGAATTTTACAACTATGGGCGATTATTTTTCTACAGATGTAAGTATAAATACATTCAAAATAGAAGATTAAACATTTATCAGCGAGCCGGCGCTTTTGACAGCGCCGGCTTTTTTTCACAAATTATAGAAAAACTTAAAGATTCATTTCTCCCTCTGTCTATTGTCTATTGAATCAAATCTTTGTTTTGCATAAACCAGTTCCTATAGCAAAGGAAAGAGCCATGGCCGTAAGCCATGGCTCTTTCCCTCGCATCTCGAAATGTAGAAATTGTTTACTTTGATTGTTTCCCCATAATGTAATTCACAGCTTTCTCCGCCTGTGCGGCAGCCATGACGATTGCGCGTTTGTCATTTTTCAGAACTTCAATCCAACTCTGCACATAGCAAGTGGAATTTCTAAAACTGGTTTCTGTCTCGATTCCCAGGATGTTCAGCATTGAAGCTGCGCCGATTTCAGCCACTAACTCTTCTCTGCTGTAAATGCCTGACCCGAAATTGATTCTTCGGACGCCTTCACGTGCCAGCCGGTTATTCTTTCCGGTGGAATGGATGCACTCATGAAACGCTGTGGAGTAAAACTCTTCTGCGCACTCAAACTGTATGAGTCCCGGAATCCGGATCATGTCGAGTGTCGGTGAATAGCAGGCCTCATCGTATCCTTCCTCCAGCAGGATATTCTCTCGTGCAATGTAATCACGAAAGATTTTATCTGCTTCCGGAATCGGATCTGTGTCATGAAGCTTCTCTCCTGTCGGAAGTGGTTCCACGCCTTCAACCTGGCTTACGTGAAATACACGATGCCATTTCAGAACGGGAATATTGTTTTTTCGAGTTTCCGCAGGCCCGTCCGTGCTGCGTGTTTCAGCAGTTTCGGCAGACTCATGATCACTATGAGCATAATCAATGTCTCCATCATTCTTTGTTTCCCCTTTCTCCGGAAATTTCCAGAATACAACCATTTCTGATTTCTCACCTTTACGGACGTTACCGCCGAGTTTGTTCCACTGTTTGATCGTCGCCCATTCTCCGCCTTTTGAAAGAAGCATACGGTTCAGAAAACTGTAAGTCTTCCCTGTTACACGGTTATGAGCTTCCTTCCCTGCAGAAAACCATGGTCTTCTCCACGGAACCGTTCCTGCTTCCATGCCTGACGGAAAAAGTACCGGACTGTGACGAAAGCTATACAAAACTCTCTAACTATCATTATGAAATCTACGAAAATGAAGTAAAGGGAGGGGTTGAAGGCTTTGGTCCCAGGACAGTGATTCTCACAGATCATGCAATCTATCTCCT
>CAZRNI010000330.1:0-2651 GCA_964601425.1 uncultured Eubacterium sp.
TTATGACGTGGCGGAATGATCAAGTAAGTCAACCGGAAACGGAGAAGATAATAGATTTATAGTACAAGACCTTTTTATGAATTTCAACGGGTTTTTAAATATAATTGGTTAATCGTTTAAGTTAATTTCACCTTTACAATTCCCTTTCTGCAATATATACTGCATACATATAATACCGTTCATTTCATGCAGGACACTGTCCGTGGCATATCAGCCTGATTGGTTCCTGCCTGAGATTCCGCTTCCGGGGAAAGGATCTTATTTATATGAGTACAATTAAAGAAGTCGCCGCAAAAGCAGGTGTATCCGTCGCAACGGTTTCTTATGTGTTAAACAATTCGCGCCCCGTTAAACCTGAAACACGGGAACGCGTGCTGGATGCCGCACAGGCGCTCGGCTATGTGCCGAATGCTTCCGCACGCAATCTGCGCGTTACTGCTTCCAAATCAATCGGGATCGTTCTGCCGAATATACAGGACGCATTGTACGCCAGTATTTTTACCAGCCTTTCTTCTTATTTACAGAATAACGGCTATATACCCCGGGTGGCTTTTTCCAATGACATCCCGGAACAGGAACAGAAAAGCATCAGCGAGCTGGTTGCAATGAACATCGACGGACTTCTGCTGATCACCTGTCAGCCGGATCAGACTGACTTTTTCCAGCACCATGTTGCTGACGTCGGTGTGCCGACGGTTTTTATCGAGCGCGCGCCGACATCCTTTGCCACAAATTTCATTGGTTTTAATTCCTATCAGGCAACCTACCGGCTTGTGACACATCTTCTCGAGAAAGGCTATCGCAAAATCCTTCTTGTCTGCGGACCGCTTTCATTTTCTCCTGAGCAGAACTGTCTGCAGGGATACCAGGACGCACTTGCTTCCTACATCGATTCTGACATGTCAGAAGAACTTCCCGGCGATTCCGGCCCTGCATCGCTGATCTTATCTGTAAATATGAACAAAGAAGATGCGTTCCGCGATTATCTTGCGCAGTATGCCAATATCATTCCGGAAGCTGTTATCTGCACCAGCCGGGAAATCGAAAAAGGCATCACTGCTGCGATCCGCTACTGCGGCCTCAGCATTTCTGAAGATCTTCTGATTATTACCTTCGGCGAGGAATCCTGGAACAACATTCAGTCCGGAAGCATCATGCATCAGATCTCACGCCCTGCCATGCAGCTGGGTGATCTGGCCGCGCAGACAATGATCCGCAGCATCGAGCAGCCCGAATTGAACGACCTTGTTTACAGCGAACTTGAGGATACATCTGCCGACGATGCGCTGGATTTTCCGGATGCCGGGGAACTGCGGCAGCATAACTTGGATTCTGCCGCATCCGCCGGATCCAGATCGTCGGGGCTCCGCATTCTGATTGTCGACACCACTGCGACCCAGCCGATCATTTCACTGACGCGAAACTTCACAGACCGGACCGGGATTCCCGTAACCTATGACGTATGCCCTCAGGAGATTCTTCACGCAAAAATGCGCGAGGATTATCCGTCCATCCTTGAAACATACGATCTCTTTACGTATAATTCCCCGTGGCGCGATCTGATGGCCGAGCACGGCTGCCTGACAGATTTATCTGATTTTATCAGCCAGTATCACATCAACACAGACCGCTTTTTCAGTCAGACACTGGAAAACTGCCTTATTGACGGCAGGCTGTACGGCATTCCGTTTACCGCCGCAAGCCAGATCTTATTTTACAGGAGTGATTTTTTCCAGAATCCCGCTTACCAGAAAGCATTCGCCCAGAACAATACTCTTTCCCTGCGCCCGCCGCGCACCTGGACAGAGTTCAACAACATTGCAGCCTTTTTTACACGCACGGTTAATCCTGATGCACCGACAGAATACGGAACATCTTTTACCGCGTACAGCAATGAATTTCTCGGTCCCGAACTGCTCATCCGCCTGTCATCCTACGGCGGGACGCTGTGGGACGCATACAATCATCCGACATTCCTTACCTCCGCAAATGTGCGTGCATTTGACGCGGCGCTGACCACCCTGCAGTATGTCGCACCGGATTATACGGAAAAAGACATTGATCAGAGCATTGAGGATTTCTGCAGCGGGAAAACCGCGATGCTGATCTCCTTCAGTGATCACGCGCACCTGATCAGCCGCCTGCTGCGCCAGAATCTGCAGGCACAGATCGGCTCCTTCCGGATTCCCGGAAACAAACCGGTCCGCGGAGGCTTCAGTTTCGGCGTCAACCCGCACTCTCTGAAGCGGCGCGAGGCATTTGAATATCTGAACTGGTTCTGCAGACGCGACACAAGCTTTTACCTGACCGTTCTGAACGGTGCATCACCGTTTACCGAACCGTACCATAACTTCGAACTGCAGAAACTCTATCCCTGGCTCGTGTGGTCGGAACAGAGCATCACACCTTCGGTGCCTCGTTACATTCCGCATCGGAAAGGACAGCGTATCATTCCGACAGGAGATGTCATGTCCATCCTCTGCGATGCATTCCGCGCGGCAGCCGGCGGTTCTATGACGCCCGAAGAAGCACTGATGAAAGCGCAGGAGCATGCCGAACAGCTCTACCGCCAGTATGGATATCCCATAAGAAAAACGGGGCTGTCGCATTAGTTGATGCGGCAGCCTTGCTATATTGGGAAAAATCCGGCT
>CAZRNI010000331.1:0-2639 GCA_964601425.1 uncultured Eubacterium sp.
GGAAGGAGCCTTTATGGGAATTGTGACTGTCCTCTGGGAGAAGTGGACCGAATTAAAGCGGGATTTTTATAAGATTACGCTGGCAGCCATGATTTCGCCGCTGATGTATCTGATTATTTTCGGCTTCGGCATTCAGACGACGTCGCACGGCGAGCCGTATCTGCAGTTTCTGATTCCTGGTATTGTCGCAATGTCAACGATGACCGGAAGCTTCAGTGCCGTGGCACAGAATATGAGTGTGCAGCGGCTTTATGAGAAGGCGCTGGATCAGGTAATGGTTTCGCCGACACCGCTGTGGCAGTTTATTGTCGGGCAGATTATCGGCGGAAGTCTGCGGGGCATGTATGCAGGATGTGTCATTCTCCTGCTGACCCTGCCGATTCAGACAAATCTGATCTATAACGGGTGGTCATTTGTCATGATGTTCCTGAACGGAACGGTGTTCTCGACCATCGCACTGGTGCTTTCGTTTCTGGCGAAGAGTTATTCAGATGCGCCCAGGTATACGTCGTATATCATTATGCCGATGTCGTTTCTGTGTAATACATTTTTCTCAACGGATCAGATGCCGGGCGGATTCCGACAGATCGTTGCGGCGATGCCGCTCTCGCAGGCGAGCCGGACGATCCGCAGTATTTCTGTCGGAGAAAATCCGGGGATGTGGGGATATGTGATTCAGTTGATTTATCTGGTAATTTTTTCGGTGATTTCGTTTGGTTTTATTTATAAGAAAAAGAATCTGTGATAACAGCTCTAATCTGTGATAGCAGCGCTAAAAGGCATAAATTCAAACAGAAATGCCTGCTGGCATGGGAAACGAGGACAATAATCACTGACCCGGTTATATGTTGTAATTGTTTAGAAAACAGGAAAGACGTATGGAAAAAGGAAAGGTTTATTTAGTTGGTGCGGGCCCGGGCGATGCCGGACTGCTGACGCGACGGGCATATGACGTGATACAGACGGCAGATGTTGTTTTGTATGACAGTCTTGTGGGTGATGCAATTTTGTCATTGATCCCCGATGACTGCCGGAAAATTGCGGTCGGAAAGCGGGCCGGGAACCATCTTCTGCCGCAGGAGGAGACGAATGTGCTGCTGCTGCGGGAAGCGCTCAACGGTAACTGCGTCGTCCGGCTGAAGGGCGGCGATCCGTTTCTGTTTGGCAGAGGCGGGGAAGAACTGGAACTGCTTGCAGAGAATGATGTCGCATTTGAGGTGATACCGGGTGTTACTTCGGCGATTGCAGTGCCGGCCTATAACGGAATTCCGGTGACGCATCGCGACTGGGCGTCTTCGGTTCACATTATCACAGCACACCGTCGCGCCGAGAAAACAGATCCGATCAATTACAAAGCCCTGGTTGAGATGGGCGGAACATTTGTATTTCTGATGGGAGTCCGTGCTCTGCCGGAGATCTGTGCCGGACTGATGGAAGCCGGTATGCCGGCTGAAACGCCTGCCGCCGTGCTGGAGCGGGGAACAACTGCTGCGCAGCGGCGTGTTGTGGCGACGGTTCAGACGCTTTCGGAAGAAAGTGAGAAGGCGAAGATCGGTATGCCGGCGATTATTGTAGTCGGTGAGGTCTGCCGTCTCTCGGAGGATTTTGCGTGGGCGGAGCAGCGTCCGCTGGCAGGTGAGAAAATACTGTTGATGCGTCCGCGGCAACTCATCCGTGAATTTGCAGGACGGCTGCGGGAGAAGGGTGCAGAGGTACTGGAAGTCCCGCTGATCGAGACGCGTCTGCTCGATCCGAATCCACAGCTGGATGCGGCCCTTGCTTCTCTGAATGAATATCAGTGGCTTGTATTTACCAGTCCGTCAGGTGTGCGTCTGTTTTTTGAGGCTCTGACTGCACGCAGGCAGGATCTGCGTTCGTTGATGCATTGCCGGATTGCAGTCATCGGCGAGGGAAGCAGAAGGGAACTAGAAAAGCATGGATTTATTGCAGATTTTATGCCGGAAAACTATACCGGAGAAGATCTTGGCAGGGAACTCAGTGTATATTTAAAGAAGCAATTAAATCAGGACGGCGTATGTCTGCCGGGACAGGATAAGGAATGTCCGGCTGATCAGGATAAGGATTGTATGTCAGGCCAGGATTGCCTGTCGGATCAACAGACACGATTCGGAGACGAGGCCTTCGGTGCAGAAAATCTTCGGATCCTGATTCCGCGTGCGAAGGAAGGAAATCCGGAGCTGACGGAGCATTTGAAAGATTTTACGGTTGAGGATCTGCCGCTGTACGAGACCGTTCCACTGGAACCCGGAATTCTGGATTTAAAGGATCTGGTACAGAAGGGAGAAATAACAATCGTAGTATTTACCAGCGCATCAATGGTTCGATCCTTTGTGCAGGTGATGGAAGGAACGGATCTGACAGGTGTACGCGCGGCATGCATCGGGAAGCAGACAGCTGCTGCGGCTGAGAAAGCGGGTATGCAGATCTTTGTTGCAGAACAGGCGAAGATCGAGAGTCTTGAGAAGCTGATTCAGGAGATGCACGGGTAAAAGGGGGCTTTTAATGAGTTCGCGCGCAGCAAATATATTCATCGTCCGCGCCGCAAAATACCCATCGAACCTGGGACTAAGTGTCTGTAGGTGCGCGGCCTGTTCGTTATAAGCGCAACTCTCAGCCCG
>CAZRNI010000332.1:0-2636 GCA_964601425.1 uncultured Eubacterium sp.
TGACAGCCATCTTGTAATCCGGTCCCCACATCTTGCCCTCGTCATTCTCGCAGATCGGAATGAAGCGGTGTTCATCGTGAAGTTCCTTTGCAGCAATCGATTTCTTAATCTCATCAATTGCAATCGGCTGGTCGATTGTTCCTCTCGTACAGGCATCCTCACAGCGGCGGTTGCAGATCGATCCGCAGACTGCCGGGAACGGGTTGTCCTGTTTGATGAGTTCCAGTGCCTCGCGGAAACGTCCTTCCGCCGCCATCTTCACATAACCCTGCACCGGAAGATGCGCCGGACAGGCTGTCTTACATGGAGAAGTACCGGTCGGATAGCAGTTGATCTTTGCGTCCTCGCGGTAATTGATATTCCAGTTATCCTCGGTCCACTTTGTCTCATCCGGCAGCAGAGATACCGGATACTGGATTTCGCCCTCTGTGGTGCAGAGCTTCTGACCCAGCTTTGCCGCACCGACCGGACAGACTTCCACACACTTGCCGCACGCAACACATTTTTCCTTTTCAACAGATGCGCGGTAAGCCGAGCGGGACATATTCGGGGTGTTGTAGAGCTGCGATGTGCGGATCGCATTGCAGACGCCCGCCGCACAGTTGCAGATACCGACAATCTTGTCCTCGCCGTCGATATTGGTAATCTGATGGACAAATCCGTGTCGCTCCGCGCGCTCCAGAATCTCCAGCACCTCGTTGTAGCTGATATAACGGCCCATGCCGCGGTCCACGCAGTACTCGGCCAGATCGCCGACACCGATACAGAACTCACCGCCGATGTCACCGGAACCTTCGCCGCGCATGGTCTGCTGCTTTCGGCAGGTACACTGCCCGACAGAATACAGGTTGTATTTGCTCAGCCAGTGTGAGAGATGCTCTACACTGACCGATGTATTTTCGTGCTCAATCGCCTTCTCGACCGGAATGACGTGCATGCCGATTCCCGCACCGCCTGCCGGCACCATCGGCGTAACGCCCTCCAGAGGCATCTGTGTCATCAGATTAAAGAAGGTTGCGATCCGCGGATACTTTTCCGTCAGTTCGTCATTCATCATCATGAATTCCGCAGAACCCGGTACAAACATCGGCACATCATACTGCTTATGATGGTCCGCATTCTCGCGGTTCATCTCCAGAATGCCGATCCAGCAGAGATGATCGACCATCTTCTGCGTCTCTTCTTCAGTCATGTTATTCATCTTCGCCAGCTGCGGAACGTCATAGTTAGTGCGGATCTTCTTAAAGTTGAGAAGGAACTGCGCCTCCTCCTTTGTCAGCACTTCATTCAGCGTCCAGTACTCCGGATCGCTGTAATCCATAGACTTCGTCAGCTTCACGGCATAGCGGTCCGTGATCATCGTGCCAAGCTTCAGGATCAGCTTCGCCTTCTCGGGATCCTCCGGCTTGTAGTTCGGATCCGGGCGAAAATCCCAGTCGTTGGTCATGCGGTTTTTTCTATCTTTCATATGTACCTCCTGTCGAATTAGTGAGTCAGAGCGATCAATCGGGATGTATCACTGTACAGCACCTTGCGCGGAATGCATTTCCTAAGCAGCGAACTCCACCTGAGCTGCGTGGAAATTGCATTCCGTGAAAGGTGTAAACTCACCTTCCCCGATTTAGAAAAATCTTCCTACAAGATCTCTGGACGATGCACAGGTATCTTCCATATCACCAAAGCTCAGGATCTCGCCCGCATAATATGTGTTCTGTTTGCCCTGGATTGCCTCGAGGTCATCGTACCAGCCTGCCGCATAGACATCCGGCGAAACGTGCGGACAGTCATAAGACACCTGCTCGGAGTGACGCTCCCGCACGCGGAAGCCGCAGAGCCGCATGTCATCCATCATTGCATTGATGGTGTAATCGTAGTCCGCATCTTTGCTGCCCTGGTGATTGCGCAGCGCGTAGACTGTGCACGGGCAGTTTGAGCCGAGATCTTCCCAGCGGTGGTAGTAAACCATTGCGTGACCCAGTTTTTCCGGTACCATGTTATCAAAAATATAGCCGGATATGGTCGGGCCTGACCAGCGGTCGAAGGTTGCCAGAAAATCAACATATTTCTCATGAATGATTTTGCCGAAGAGCTCTTTTTCGTCATCGCGGACATCCGCATAATTTGCGAAATAATCCAGCGGCGTCGTGACAATCAGCTTATCAAATTCTTCCACGCACTCGCCTTCTGCGCTGCGGATGGTCACTTTGATCTTTCCTTCTTCACCCTCTGCCGGCCGCTCAACTTTAACGACCTGTGTGCCAAGCACGGCCGGGTTGAGCAGTTTCTTATTGGCGGATTCATATATATTCTGCGTGCCTTCGCGCCAGGTCCAGAGCCGGAGGTTGACAAATTCGATCGCTGTCGTAGTGTCAAGATATTTCATGACATAAGCCGCAGGCATCTCGTCGAAGAAGCCATATCCAAAGGATGTAAACGGAGCAATCCAGATCTTCATGACGTCTTCCACCCCATTGATGCGGCAGAACTCGTCAAACGGAAGCGCCAGATCCTTCAGATTCGGATTTTCACCCTCGATGTGCTCCAGCGCATTTGGAACTTCCTTCGAGAGACCGGCGTATCTGCCCTGCGCGACGCCGCGGTGGCCGTAGCAGTCGTAGCCTTTGTATTTGGTCTCC
>CAZRNI010000333.1:0-2594 GCA_964601425.1 uncultured Eubacterium sp.
AATCTTGCGCATTTGACTTCACCACCTTTCATTTTGACGCAAGCTTATTTGACCATTACTATTGTTGTTGATAAGAAGTCCAGAATCAAATTAATTTTTTAGGGGACATATGAGCGGAATATCAACAAGACGCGGATTCAAAGTCGAGCCTATTTCATGGCCCGTCGTCGAAGTCGAACGCGTTGAGATCAAACCGATTGATATATGCCCTAACGAAAAGTACGGCGTTGGCGTTCCCCTCAAAGAAGACGCCACAATCTATGGCGTCAGGGCAAAGACCGTTGGCGGAGCCGTATTTGCGGACATGATGAGCGCAGATGATCTTCCGACGGAATTCTTTAACCATCAGCTACTCGAATACGACCCCCAAGACCAAGACTCCCTCATCCAGTTCATTAACGATTGGGGAATGCCGTTCTCCCCACAGAGAAATGCGAAATTCTGCCTGAAGGATTGGGGTATCATCTGGCAGCTTACAGAAACAGGTATCGCTGAAACGTGGAATCTTGAGGAAGCCTTAACAGAAACGGACCTCGACACCGATGGCATCCTCATGAAAATGATTGAGAATGGCGAGCATACACAAGAGAATGCGCTCGACCAAATCATGGAAGTTAACTCAAAAGCGTGCTTCGACACCATCGGCAACGTCATCTCTCTTATGGAGGCATCAGTGACGCTGTATGTTTTGCAGGAGACCGTGCGTATCCTCACCCAGGTTGAACGAAGCGGTAGCTGGGCGGCCGATGACATAGACAGGGTCCTCGGCGTACTCAACGCCGGGTCAAGAAACGAAAAGATCGCTCTTCCTGCCACCTATTGGTACTACAGCGAGATGTCAAATCTCAATACAGAACTTTCGAGCCGCGGAAACCTCACTCCCGCAATCTGCAATCAGATATTGGCATGCATTGCAGATGAAGCGGAGTGGCGCGAATGCGCATGCGAGGGATGTGGCAAGTTGTTCAAGCGTAAGCAATCGAGCTCATCTAACCCCGACAGCGACTCAATTTATTGCTGCGATAAATGCATGGAGCGCCAGAAGAAGCGCAACCAGCGGAAAGCGGCCAAAAACCGCATCAAGCATTAACCACTCCCGCCCCACGTAGGGCGTGAGGATAGATATCCCAGTTCACGACGTTCGCTAGCAAAGGAGGTGAAATGTAATGGCAAAAGGAGACGGAAGCATTACCGAAGAGAAAAGGCACAATGGGAAAAGTTTCAGCCCAAAGCACTGGCGAGTTTGTGTATCTCTCGGCACCGACCCTATCACGAAGGAACGCATCAAGGTTCAGGAAATCGTCGTCGGCACCAAAGCGGAAGCGCGAAAAACACGTGATCGCATTAAATCTGAACACGAAAACGGACTCACCATCGAAGGCGAGAAGATTACTTTCGGCAAGTTCGCCAACGATTGGCATGAAGCCCGCGTTGCCGCCGGTGAGGTAGGTGCCACGCGACTCAAACGTGAGAAGTCCATCATCGATGAATTCTGCTCGTACATGGGAGATGTTCGCATTCGACAGATCACACCGCATGCAATCGATTTCGTGTACACCAAGATTCGCCAGGACAAGATCGAGAAGCGCGGCAAAATCAGCGGTACGACGATGAACATGTACCACAAGCTACTCAAGCAGATACTTGCCAAGGCAGTCGATTACGACATCATCCTTCGTAATCCAGCCGACAGGGTCAGCGCCCCCAAGTGTGATACCGCAGAGCGCAAATCACTTACGGCAGATGAGGTTCGAAGCTTGCTCAAGGCTATCGATGAATACGAGAACGAAGCATATGCGGAGCTTGCCAATAAGCAACGTCGCCCGAACAACGAGCCCTCCAGGCTCCAAGGTCTGTCGAAAATCGGCAACGTCATCGGAACGAGAGTCGCCCTCGCAACTGGTATGCGCCGCGGTGAAATCGTTGGACTCACATGGGGCGATATCGACCTCAAGAACAAACGCTTGCGCGTTGCCAAGTCTATAACTGTCCTCGGTGAGATTAAGCAGCCGAAAAGCGAGGCTGGAAAACGCATCAGCAACCTCGATGACTCAACGGTTTCTCACTTGGAAACATGGAAAGCCTGCCAGGCAGAACAGCTGGAGGAGCTCTGTATAGAGCAAGGTCCCAATACGCCAGTATGTTGCTCTGACACCGGTGACTTCATGAACCCCAACAACTTCAGCCGCTGGTGGAGAGGATTCGCATCAAAGCATGGATTCGAGCATCTTAAGCTACATGAGCTGAGACATACCCAAGCAACCCAACTTCTGGCGAACGGGCTCGACATGAAGACGGTTCAGCGGAGGCTCGGCCACTCATCCGCCACCCTCACATTGAACCTATACGCACACGCGCTGCCAGAGATGGACGAGAAGGCAGCAGACTGCATCGGCAACCTATTCTCCTCTGAGCCAGAGGCGAACGAAGTAAAGCAAGAATTGCGGCTGAAAACGGCGTAACGGTCCCGCCGACCGCATTGTCCCGCCGTTGTCCCGCCGCACCTGTAAAAGGCCGCGAGGATAAGAAAAAGGCCAGGGCGTTGAGCCGCTGCCCTGGTGTGTCCGGGTAGCTCCTCCCGGATGCGAACAGGC
>CAZRNI010000334.1:0-2585 GCA_964601425.1 uncultured Eubacterium sp.
TGCCAGAGCGATGCTCAAAAATGCGCCTGTAGTTATTCTTGACGAAGCCACTGCCGGTCACATTTCCGAAGAAGAACTGATCGATCTCGCAGAACTCTTCCGGGTATTCGGCGATTCGACACGGATCAAGATCCTGTATGTGCTGTTTCAGGGTGAAAAAAATGTCACTGAGATCTGCACAGAACTGGAAATGAACCAGTCCGCCGTCTCGCATCAGCTTAAAATCCTGAAAACAAATAAGCTGATCAAATCCCGGCGCGCCGGAAAATCTGTCTGCTATTCACTGGCAGATGACCATGTAAAAACGATCATCGCCATGGGCAAAGAACATATTGAGGAATGAAATGGAATTGTTCAAGTCTCGCTCGCGAGACTTGGCGCGATCTCTAATCGCGCGCGAGCTGCCGGAGAATTAACTTAGATGCACATAGATGTAAGAAAGAAACAGAAAGGAAACGAAACCATGAAAAAGAAATTCAAATGTGAAATCGACTGTGCCAACTGTGCTGCAAAGGTTGAGGATGCCGTCAAGAAGATCGACGGCGTCAATGACGCGAAGGTCAATTTTATGACCCAGAAGTTTACACTGGACGCAGATGATGACCGGTTTGATGCCATTCTGGACGAGGCGATCCGGACCGGCAAGAAAATCGAGCCGGATTTCGAGGTAGAGCTGTAAATCAGAATTTCGAGGCAGCGCTGTAAATCAGGGTTTCGAGGCAGAGCTGTAAATCAGGGTTTGCAGGGAGACCGGGGCGGTTCTTTGCTTTCTCTGTCTTTGCCGCCTAAAGACTGGCAGCCGCACATATATACGCAGATAAACCCCAATTTACGAAACAGACGAACTCATCACCGAGGTGATCATCATGACAAAAAAGCAGAAAAGAGAATTACGCAACATTCTGACAGCCGGTGCACTCTATGCCCTTCTGCTGATTCTGGAGCATCTGGTGCACATTCCTGTGCTGTTTGACCGCTGGTACTTTGCACTGGCCGTCTATCTGATCCCCTACTGTATCGTGGGATGGTCTGTTCTGCGAAAAGCAGGACTCGGTATCAAAAACAGGCAGGTCTTCGATGAGTCGTTTCTGATGACAATTGCGACGATCGGCGCTTTTGCGACGCGAGAGAATTCGGAGGCTGTTGCCGTCATGCTCTTCTATCAGGTCGGGGAGTTTTTCCAGGGCTACGCCGTCGGAAAGTCACGGCAGTCAATCCGGGATCTGATGGATATTGCGCCTGAATATGCAAATGTGGAACGGGAGGACGGAAGTATCGAGACAGTTGACCCGGATGACGTGGAAATTGATGATATCCTTGTGATCAAGCCGGGCGAGAAGATTCCGGTAGATGGTATTGTTCTCGAAGGTGATGGCCTTGTCAATACTGCCGCACTGACCGGTGAATCAGTTCCCCGTACGGTACGCGCCGGCTCTGACCTGATTTCCGGATGCATCAACGGGGATTCCCTGCTGCGTATGCGCGCAGTGAAGGAATATGACGACTCGACCGTTGCAAAGATTCTGGAACTTGTGGAAACAGCCTCGGAGAAAAAATCACGGACAGAGAATTTTATCACGCGGTTTGCGCGGTATTATACTCCCATTGTTGTCATCGGCGCGCTGATTCTGGCGCTCATCCCGCCTTTGTTTGTCGGAAACTGGTCCGACTGGATCATCCGTGCCTGCACATTTCTGGTTATCTCATGCCCGTGCGCGCTGGTCATCTCAGTTCCGCTGGCATTTTTCGGCGGCATCGGCGCTGCGTCCAAAGCCGGCGTTCTCGTGAAGGGTTCCAACTATCTGGAGCTCCTTTCCCAGCTCGATACCATCGTTACTGACAAAACCGGCACACTGACAAAGGGACAGTTTGAGGTTCTGGAAATCATCCCGGCAGATGCAGGAATCAATCCGGAGGAAATCTTACATGCCGCAGCGCTCGCTGAAAGCATGTCCACACACCCGATCGCGCTGTCCATACTGGATGCATACCGGAAAACATCCAACGCCGGACCGGATCTTTCCCGTGTAAAAGAGATCAGGAACGTTTCCGGTCAGGGAATCATAGCTGTTTTGGAGACCGATCCGTCTCACGGTCCAAAGGCAGCCGGTAACGGAGAACTGCCTCACGCCGGCCGCATACATCCGGCAGACTGCATTCTTGCCGGCAATGCACGTCTCATGACAGAAAACGGAATTGTCCTCACAGATCACATCATAGATACCGCTTCCGCCTCCACCGTTGTGCACGTCGCGCAAAGCCGGAACTATCTGGGAGCGATTCTGATCGGTGACGAAGTGAAGCAGGAAGCCGGCGAGGCAATTGCCGCCATGAAGCGGCACGGTGTCCGCGAAGTCGTCATGCTGACCGGCGATAATGAATCCGTCGGACGTGCTGTGGCGGACCAGCTCGGCATTAATACAGTTTTTGCTGAACTGCTCCCGCAGGACAAGGTCGTCAAAGTAGAGGAACTTCTGCAGATGCTGCAGCCGGACGGCCGTACCGCAGTGAACTCCGCCGGCAAAAACAAACTCGCTTTTATCGGCGACGGCATCAACGATGCGCCGGTGCTCTCCCGGGCGGAT
>CAZRNI010000335.1:0-1862 GCA_964601425.1 uncultured Eubacterium sp.
TAGCATGTTGGACCACTGGTCGTCGCCGCCGAACTGCATGTTGCAGCCGTATTCCTTGTAGAGCTTATAGAAGTCATAGCTCTGCATCGGCATATAGTTAAACTCCAGGAAGGAAAGGCCCTTCTCCATACGCTGCTCATAACACTTTGCGCGCAGCATATTGTTAACCGAGAAATGCGGTCCGATCTCACGGATAAACTCGATGTAATTCAGATTCATCAGCCAGTCGGCGTTGTTAACCATCAGTGCCTTGCCATCTGAGAAATCAATAAAGCGGCTCATCTGTACCTTGAAGCAGTCAATATTGTGCTGAATGATCTCCGGCGTCATCATCTGCCGCATATCCGTGCGGCCGGACGGATCACCGATCATGCCGGTGCCGCCGCCGAGCAGGGCGATCGGCTTATTGCCTGCCTCCTGCAGACGCTTCATCAGGCACAGCGCCATAAAATGGCCGACATGAAGGCTGTCCGCCGTCGGGTCAAAGCCGATATAAAAAACAGCATTTCCATTATTGACAAGTTCACGCACCTCAGCCTCGTCTGTGACCTGTGCGATCAGATTTCTCGCCTGCAGTTCTTCGTAAATTTTCATTTGCATTCCTCTCTTTGCTTTTGAACATCAAAAAACTTCCGTCCCATAACAGTTTTCCTGCTCAGGACGAAAGTCACCTGCTTTCGTGTTACCACCTTAGCTTCACGCACACCTCACGATGTACGCCTCACAGAGTCCTTCGATGTGTAAATACACCTGAGACTCCGGCGTTTATTACGTACGCCAGCACGCCGGAACCTACTTACGGACCTTTTTATGACATACTGTTCATCTGTTTAGAAAATGAAAGTCATCATTGTCCGGTTCAGACCGGAGCTCCGGGAGGTATTCGTCTCGGGATTCCATGTGCGCCTCTCACCGTCCGGCAACTCTCTTATCACTTTCCCCCGGCTACTTGTTCCCTTCACAGCCTTTAACAGCCACAAGTATATCTTTTCAACCGATAATTGTCAAGGAAGGATCCCCTCATCTGTCAGGAGTTCCGTACCGTCGGCGGCAGATGTGGCAAGCTGGTCGCACCGCTCATTAAATGCATGTCCGTCATGTCCCTTCACCCAGATGAAAGTGACATTGTGCGGTTCTTTCGCCGCGAGGAGCCGTTTCCACAGATCAACATTCTTTACCGGTTCATTTTTTCCGCGCTTCCAGCCCTTTTTGATCCATCCGTCAAGCCAGTGATCATTGAAAGCTTTCACCAGATACTGGGAATCCGAATAGAGAGTTACATCACAGGGCCGGCGCAGCTCCTCGAGTCCGACAATCGCCGCCATCAGTTCCATGCGGTTATTGGTCGTCCGGACATAGCCTGCGGACAGCTCTTTCTCATGCACTACCCCTTTGGGATCTGTGTAACGCAGAATAGTACCATATCCGCCGGGGCCGTCCGGGTTCCCCCGCGCAGATCCGTCCGTATAGATTTCTACAAACATTTCATTATCCTCTATGTCCCTTTATATAATGACTGTCCCGTCAGACACTTTTCGCGGACAGCCAATAATCACCTGTACATCTATCTGTCAGGCGTGAGAGTCTGAAGCAATCCATTTCGTTTTTATTCAGCGATTTGCAAGTTCCCGGGCGAGATCATCCCAGGAGATTCCTTTTTCTGCCATCAGCACCATCATATGATACAGGAAATCAGACATTTCATAAACGGTCTCCTGCTTTTCCGGATTCTTTGATGCGATGATGATCTCCGTCGCCTCTTCACCCAGCTTTTTCAGAATCTTATCGATTCCCTTATCGAACAGATAATTCGTATAGGATCCTTCTTTCGGGTGAATCTGGCGGTCCAGAATAACCTGATA
>CAZRNI010000335.1:1872-2560 GCA_964601425.1 uncultured Eubacterium sp.
GGCGTCCATGAAGTCGCCGATGTGGTCAACGTCACGGTAGGACGTGCTGGAGGAGTTCTGGCCGTGGAGCAGGTATACAACCGGATAGGTCTTTGCCGCGTCGGTATAGTAGCTGGGCGGCAGATAGATGCTGTAGGTCTGCTCCCGTCCGAGCAGCGTGCAAGCAATGTATCATTGTCACAGTCAATCTGCATGGAGCGGACAAACTGCAGATGGCCGCTTGTCAGTCCCTTCTTCCACAGCTCCTGCCTGCTCCGGCTCCAGTATGTCATACGCCCGCTTCTGCAGGTTTCCGCGAAGGATTCCGCATTCATATAGGCCAGCATAAGCACCTCGCCGGTTGCATCATCCTGTACAACACAGGGCACAAGGCCTGCTGCATCCGTCTTCATATCTTCCCAAGTGAAATGCGGCTTCAGCGAGAGATCAATCTGTTTTGGCAGAGCGGATTTCAATTCTGCATCACATGAGAAAATCCCCATCTCTGTCATGTCTGCGAGTGCCTCTGCACAACCTTCGTCACAGAGCAGCAGATCTGCATACTTCTCAATTGCCTCCCGGTTTGCCGCAAACAGATCTGCATCCGGAACATATGCTGCAATCCGGTTCTTTCCAAATCGCTCAGAGACCTCCTGCAGCCTCTCTAGGTTTGATTCCTTTTTCAGATTCAGGACTGCCATGGCACAGC
>CAZRNI010000336.1:0-2559 GCA_964601425.1 uncultured Eubacterium sp.
CACTGACAAACCCGGCACGTGCCTGCACGTGGTTGCCGCTGAAATCCACGGTTGCAATTCCATTATTCAGTTCCAGTACCGTTCCCGGCAGTGCAACACACATAAATCTGTCCTCACTTCATATATTCAGATCCCGCCCCTGCGACTGGTTTGTTATTAAAGTCTGCTGAGACAGCGGGGCCTCTTCTGCTGAGACACACCACAAAGGGCTGACATACGTCAGCCCCTTATTTCATCGTTCTGTTCTGAAGCATCAGGCCTCGCTCTTCGGCGCAGAAGCAGCTTCTGCCTCTGCTTTCGCTTTTGCTTCAGCCTCTGCCTTCTTCTTTGCTTCCATCGCTGCCTTTGCAGCTGCTGCCTTCTCAGCCTGGATCCGCTTCTTCTCGATTTCGGCCTGAATTGCTTCTTCAGACTTCTTAAATACTTCTTCCGACTTTGCACCCATCGGTTCCTGATAGCCCGGAACCATGTGCAGGCACTTCTTCGGGCATCTTTCTACACAGTTCCCGCATGCAATACAGTCGAACCGGTTGATCGTCCATGTATAATCCTGCTTGCTGACAGCCAGGCACCCCGGCGGACAGCAGCGCACACACATGCCGCAGGAAATACAATCATCGATATCAATTGTGATATGTCCGCGGCTTCGCTCCGGATAAACGGCCGGCTCTGCCGGATAAGAAGTTGTAACCGGCGGGGAGAACAGATTCTTCAGCACGGTCGGAACAAATCTCAACAACTTCGCCATGATTCTACTCTCCTTTCTTAACGCTCTGTGCAGCTGATGCACGGGTCAATTGTGATTACAAGCAGGCCGACATCTGAGAGCGTCGCACCTTTAAGCATCTCGCAAAGAGACGGAATATTTGCAAATGTAGGTGTACGGATCCGCATCCGGTCAAGGAATTTTCCGCCTGTGGCTTTTGCATAATACACAGCCTCACCGCGGGACTGCTCCAGTCTTACGAAGCACTCTCCGTCCGGATTGCCCTTTACCGGGGTCGCAAGTGTGCGGTCCTCCGGCAGTTTTGCGATCGCCTGACGAATGATATCAATCGACTGATATACTTCATGCAGACGCACATCACAGCGTGCATAACAATCCCCGTCATTGGATGTGATCGGCTCGAAGTCCAGATACTTGTAAGCCGCATATCCGCGTTTTCTGAGGTCAACATTCACGCCGCTTGCGCGCGCAACCGGTCCGACACCCCCAAGTTCGTGAATCTGTTCTTTGGTAAGGACACCTACGCCTTTCAGACGGGACTGAACGGTGTAGTCCAGAAGGAATGTTTTCTCAATCTGCTTCAGTTCCTCTTCGATCTCGCCGACGTTTTTCAGGATTGCCTTCGTCATATCATCATCGATATCTTTAAGAACGCCGCCGATCTTATTAACGGATGCGATCAGACGGCCGCCGGTCGTAAGTTCGGCCATATCCAGGATCTTCTCACGGATCCGCCATGCCTGATAAAACAGACTCTCAAATCCAAAACCGTCCGCCAGAAGTCCCAGCCAAAGCAGATGGCTGTGGATACGGGACATTTCACACCAGATTGTGCGCAGATATTTTGCGCGGTCCGGAACTTCTACATCAAAAATACCTTCCAGTGCCTCGCAGTAGCCCATGCCGTGCATGAAACTGCAGATACCGCAGATACGCTCAATGACATACTGCATGTCATTGAAATCCTTCTTCATCGCAAGTCCTTCCAGACCGCGGTGAATAAATCCGATCGAAGGAATTGCCTCGACAACCTTCTCGTCTTCAATGACCAGATCCAGATGAATCGGCTCCGGAAGGACGGGATGCTGCGGTCCATATGGAATGACGCTTCTTCTGCTCAAATCAACAGCCATTTATTCTCCCTCCTTCGGTTTCTTCGGTGCCATCGGTGATTCTACTTCGATGCGGTACAGCTTATTGTCGTAGTCGATGTTAATCATCTTGATATTGACGCCAAACAGTTCTTTCATCTCATTCTCATAGAATACGGCCGCCGGAATAATCTCTGTGATACTCGGAATCTCGGTCTCCTGATCTGTGACGATCCGGAATGTTTCCAGCTCATAGGTCTCATCCTTCGCAAAGGAATAGCTCAGCTCAATGTTATCCTTAATCAGCGCAGCACATGCCTGTGAGAGACGAAAACCGCGGTTTTTAATCTCCATGGTCTTCGGAAGGAGCTGTTCCGGTGTGATTTCAAATAATTTGTTCTCCGGACAAATGACTTCTGCCATATCAGTGTCCTCCCTTCTTCTCTGCTTTTACCTGGGCATCATGCTCATCCGAGCGCTCCTGGAACAGCGCAACCGCCTTCACGATTCCGTCGATGATAGCCTGCGGTCTTGCCGCACAGCCCGGTACGTAGATGTCGACCGGAATAACAGAATCCGCGCCGCCGAGAATGTTGTAGCAGTCTTTAAATACACCTCCGGTGCAGGCACAGACGCCGACCGCCACGACGACCTTCGGACGCGGCATCTGGTCATAGATCTGTTTGACGACGTCTTTGTTCTGTGTATTGATTCCGCCGGTAATCAGAAAAATATCTGCCT
>CAZRNI010000337.1:0-2554 GCA_964601425.1 uncultured Eubacterium sp.
AGCTAAGACCCTTGTAACAGGAGATTATGAGTTCAGCAAAGAACTGGCAGTCACCAACAATGTCAGCATGTTTAAGGTAGATGCAGCCCGGCTTGACACTGTCGGCGGACCGAATTCAAATAACTACGCGGCAGATCTCGTGCTTACGATGGGAAGCACCTCATATGGCAAAGCATATGTCGGAACAGCCGGAGAAGCGCATAAAGCGGACTCCCCGGCAGTACTTGGAGAAGATAATACATTTAGATTGTCTGTTAAGTGGGTTGAAACTTTCGGTCAGCCGGAAACCCTGAAGAATCTGCTGGATGAACCGTTCATCGTATCATTCCATTCAACCAAAAAGGATGCATGGTACGAGAGAAAGCTGACAGTCAGCGAAGCGGAGGGAACCATTGTGTTTGATTCCGTCCCACAGGCTGATTATAAAGCAGTCGTTGCGGCAATTGCAAAGGTCCCGTCAGATCTCTCAATTTACACAGATGAAACAGCACAGGCGGTAGAGGATGCCCTTGCCGGAGTCGTACAATTTCTGGGCGCAGAACAGCAGGCAGAAGTCGATGCAATGGCGCAGGCGATCGAAGATGCTGTTGCAGCACTGAAAGAGAAACCGGCAGACTACACGGCGGTTGACGCAGCCCTTGCAAAGGTGCCGTCAGATCTCACAATTTATACAGAAGAGACCGCTGCAGCAGTCACAGCAGCTGTAGAAGCAGTTGTAAGAGATCTGGGAATTACAAAACAGGCAGAAGTCGACGCAATGGCGCAGGCGATCGAAGAGGCTGTCGGAGCACTTGTCAAAATTGAAGATGCCAATGCTGCCAAAGCAGCCGATGAGCTGATTCAGAAAGCGAAGGAAGCATATGATACAGCTGCAGAAAAACAAAACGCTGTAGATGATGCACAGGCGGCTTATAATGCTTTGACAGATGTACAAAAAGCATTGCTTCCGGATGCAGAAGCGGACCTGCAGGCGGCACAGGAAGCAGCAACTGAAATGATGAATACGGAAAAAGCAGCAAATGATGCAGCAGAGGCAGCAAAAACGCTGATTGACGCGGTAAAGACAGCTGCGGAAGATGAAAACACTACCGCTGCAGAAGTAGCACAGGCAATCGAAGCAGCGCAGGAAGCGCTGAAAACGGCACAGGAAGCATATGGAAAGCTGAATGACAAGCAGAAAGAGCAGGAAGGCCAGATCAATGTAGACGACATTGCTTCAGCAGCGGAAGGGGTATTCACAGAGGCAGAAGCAGCAGTTACTGCGAAGCAGACAACAGAAGCAGTCGAAGCTGTTAAAAAGGCAGCAGAAACCGCAAAAGATCCTAAAGCTAATTCTAAGGATGTCAATGATGCGATTAAAGCAGCAGAGGACGCGCTGAATGTATTAACAGATGAACAGAAGCAGCAGGTTGAAGAGCAGATCAAAGAAGAGCTTGGAAAATCCGTAGATCAGATTATTAGCGATGCAAAAGCCGCGGCAGCTGCGAAGGAAGAAGCTGAAAAGAAAGCGGAGGATGCAAATAAGAATACTGGCGGCAGCCAGCAGAATCCGACACCGTCTGCAAGCAGCCAGCAGGGAACAACTGCTCCTGCAGTAAGCATCGGCATGACATTCACTGTCAATAAACTCACCTACCAGGTAACAGAGGCAAACACGGTTTCACTGCTGAAGAATACCAACAAGAAGGCAAAGAGCGTTACGATCCCGGCAGCGGTCAGCTATCAGGGACAGTCCTTCAATGTAACATCAGTTGCAGATAAAGCATTTGCAGGCAACAAGAAGCTGACAAAAGTTACACTCGGAAAGAATGTAACATCGATCGGCAAGCAGGCATTCAAAGGCGACAAAAAGCTCAAAAAAGTTATCTTCAAGGGAATTCTTGTAAAGAAAATCGGTAAGAAGGCATTCAGCGGAATCAAGAAAAATGCCACTTTCAAAGCACCGAAGAAGGCGCTGAAGAAATATAGAAAGCTGATCAAAAAGGCAGGTGCGCCAAAGACAGCTAAGTATAAGAAGTAAACCAAAAGAAACGGCAGAAGCATTGTAAGAACTGGCAGAGGTTCGGTCAACAACATGACCGGCCTCTGCCTTTTTTGTGCGCCATGGACGCGTTAACGGGTGAAAGTCCCGAGTACGCGTAGGCAACGACAAAGTACAAAGCCCGGCTGTATACATAAAAATTAACCAAAGGGATAATTTTGCGTTGACTGGGGAAAAAGGGGTGTGATATAATAAGAGATGAGATATACATAATAACAAACCAATGGGTACAACAAGGAGGAGGTTTTCTGTGAAGAACAAAGATTTTGAAAAAAAACAGCTGATGGATAAGAATCACAAGCCAGTAAAACTGACTGATATTGTGCGTGACCCAATGGCTGCATACGGAAATGAAGATATCGGGCCGTATACAGTAGACGACTATATGAAGTTCCCGGAAGACGTGCGGGTGGAGCTGATCGATGGATATTTCTACGATATGGTGTCGCCGCTGCACCTTCACCAGCAGCTTCTCGGGCAGCTGTTTTTGCAGGTTTATAATTGCATTGAGAA
>CAZRNI010000338.1:0-2548 GCA_964601425.1 uncultured Eubacterium sp.
ATATTGGTTCGATCGAGCGGATTGCCGCGGCGCGTGATAAAAATACTGCCGGAACCGATTCCTCGCCCGGCGGCAAATGCCAGCAACTGTTTTTGCAGTGCCCTCACGATCAGTACCGGACGCGTTTTGTAGAAAGAGCATATGATGTTACAGGGGTAAAAACCTAAAGCAAATATGAAGGAGCATTACTATGATCAGAGCAGGAATTAACGGTGCAACAGGTTACGCCGGTGCAGAACTCGTCAGAATTTTACTGGCACATCCGGAGGTTGAAGTTGTCTGGTACGGATCCAGAAGTTACGTTGATCAGCCATTTGCAAGACAATACGGCAACTTTCTGAAGCTGGTTGATAATGTCTGCAGCGACGATAATCTTGAAGCACTCAGTCATGAAGCGGACGTGATCTTTACTGCAACACCGCAGGGACTGTGTGCATCGCTGGTGAATGATGACATCTTAAGCCGCTGCAAGATTATCGATCTCTCGGCCGACTTCAGATTAAAAGATGTTTCCGTCTACGAGGAATGGTATAAGATTGATCACGCGGCACCGCAGTATCTGGATGAGGCAGTCTACGGCCTATGCGAGATCAACCGCGAAGATGTGAAGAAGGCGCGCCTGATCGCAAACCCTGGCTGTTACACAACTTGTTCCATTCTCAGCTTGTATCCGCTGGTAAAGGAAGGGCTGATAGATCCGGATACCATCATCATCGATGCGAAGTCCGGAACATCCGGCGCAGGCAGAGGTGCGAAGGTGGCGAATCTGTATTGCGAAGTAAATGAAAATATTAAGGCCTACGGCGTGACAAACCACCGTCATACGCCGGAGATCGAAGAACAGCTTGGCTACGCGGCAGGACATCCGCTGACCCTGAACTTCACACCGCATCTTGTACCGATGAACCGCGGCATCCTTGTGACGGCATATGCATCATTGAAGGCACAGGATGGGGAAGCTGGTCTTCCGACTGCAGATCAGCTTCATGCTGTCTATGAAAAGTACTATGGAGACGAGCCGTTCATCCGCCTGCTGGATGACAGCGTAACAGCTGAAACCCGCTGGGTTGAAGGCAGTAACTATGTAGACATTGGCTTCCGCATCGATCCGCGTACGCACAGAGTCATTGTGATGGGCGCACTTGACAATCTTGTTAAAGGAGCAGCCGGCCAGGCAGTACAGAACATGAACCTTGCATTTGGCCTGCCGGAGACCTGCGGCCTGGAGATGCCGCCGCTGTTCCCATAATAAGTCAAAAGGGACGTTTCACTTTGACTCATCCTGTTTTATCAGGTAAAAGGCGTATATTAGAAAAAGGAGAGAGAATCAAATTATGTCAAAGAAAACCACAGGCGTTACCCTGCCGGCAGGATTCATGGCTGCGGCAGCGCAGGCCGGCATCAAATATCAGAACCGCCTGGATATGGCGATGATCTACAGCGAAGTACCATGTAAAGTTGCAGGAACGTTCACGACCAATCAGGTGAAGGCAGCTCCGGTCAAGTGGGATCAGCATATCGTATACGATTGCGGCACGGCCCGCGCAGTGATCTGCAACAGCGGCATCGCAAATGCGGCAACCGGGCAGGAGGGAATGGACTGCTGCAGGAAGTCAGCTGAGGCAGCGGCCCAAGCACTGAACGCGGCAAATTCATTGAACGAGACCAATACATATAAACAGGGAGAAGCAGCTCCCGTCACCACCGATGATATTCTCGTCGCTTCGACCGGCGTCATCGGGATGCAAATCCCGGTGGACAAGATCAGTGCGGGCGTCGAAATGATGATACCGAAGCTTTCATCGACAGAGGAGAGTGCGCATCTTGCCGCACAGGCGATCATGACGACTGATACCGTGCCGAAGGAGGTCGGCATCCAGGTGGAGATCGGCGGAAAGACCGTTTCCATCGGCGGCATGTGCAAGGGCTCCGGCATGATCCATCCAAATATGTGTACGATGCTTTCCTTCCTGACAACGGATGCGGCAATTTCACAGGAAATGCTGCAGAAAGCGCTGTCAGCAGTCGTGGTTGATACCTACAATATGGTTTCAGTAGATGGTGACACTTCTACAAATGACACAGTCCTGCTGCTGGCAAACGGCATGGCAGGCAATGTCGAAATTACAGAGGAAAATGCAGATTATCGAGCATTTTGTGAAGCACTTTTCGAGATTAACCGCCAGCTTGCAAGGAAAATTGCTTCTGACGGCGAAGGTGCTACCGCACTGTTTGAGGTGACGGTAAAAGGTGCTGCCGACAAAGCTTCTGCTGTTACGCTTGCAAAATCTGTCGTGACATCCAGTCTGACCAAGGCTGCAATCTACGGACATGATGCGAACTGGGGCAGAATCATGTGCGCACTCGGCTATGCGGGTATTGAATTTGATCCGGACCAGGTGGAACTCTGGCTGACGAGTGCAGCCGGTACCGTCAAGATCTTTGAAAACGGCAGCGCAGCGGATTACAGTGAGGAAGAGGCGACAAAAATTCTCTCCGAGCCGGAGGTGACAGCAATCGCAGATATGCATCAGGGAGACGGCGAAGC
>CAZRNI010000339.1:0-2543 GCA_964601425.1 uncultured Eubacterium sp.
GAGCGGACAGAGAATACCATTGTCGTCGTGCGTAGAAAAAGACAGCAAACAGCTCAACAAATCCCGATTTAACTTTCAGCATCATAAAACATTACATCCGGCCACAGCTTTCCGCCGCATTCATAAAATAATCCCACAAAGACGTCCTGCGTGTCGTAGATCCTGTATCTGCGTGGTTTCTCTTTTTCCGGAGCCGGCAGCATGCCATTTTTCCCGTTCTCTGCTTCTTCCGGCAGCATGCCGCGTCCCTGCTTGTCCGGTTCAGATACAGCATCCTGCTTTTCTCCGGCAGATGAATGTCCGCACAGCTGCGTCCTGAAGATCGGATTTCCATTGTGCAGGAGTCTGTCCGCTTCGGGATCTGCCGCATACAGTGCAGTACAGTCTGTAAACAGAAGATCCACCGGTGTGATACAGGACATGAGTTTTCCCGTATCCCGCAGGTTCTCAATTTCCGAAAGATGCAGCGCGTCTTCGAGGCGGAATGGTCCGACTTCTGTACGCACAAGCCGTTCCATACATCCGCCGCAGCCAAGTTTCCCGCCAATATCGTGGCACAGCGTCCGGATATAGGTTCCGCGGGAACACGTTACTGAAAAACGCACACGGGGCAAATTGATTTCCAAAATTCTGATTTCATAAAAGTGCACCGGCCGCGGCTCTCTCTCAACTACTTTTCCCTCACGCGCAAGTTCGTAGAGTTTCCGCCCGTCTTTTTTCAGAGCAGAATACATCGGCGGGATCTGCATCTGCGGTCCGAGAAACGCTTCGATGGTTTTTTTCACGCGCTCTTCTGCCGCCCGCAGATCGTACCCGGAATCCGACCGGCCGCACAGCATCTCCCAGGAGCACTCCGCAAGTACCGTCCCGGTGATATCCTGTGTGTCAGTCGTTACACCGAGCAGCAGAACGCATTCATATGTTTTCCGCGTTTCTGTCAGAATGCCTGCAACTTTTGTCGCGCGTCCCAGACAGACAGGAAGCACGCCCGTCGCGTCCGGATCAAGCGTGCCTGTATGTCCGATTTTCTTCTGTTTTGTTATACCGCGCAGCTTCGCGACAACATCGTGTGAAGTGAAGCCGGCTTCTTTATATACGTTAATGATTCCGTTGATCATATTAATTATTCTACCCGGCAAAGACCCGGTTTTCAGAAAATGTCTGTACTCTCCGCCAAAAGATGTATTCAGGCATTCTGTCTGTCATGCGGTTCAAACTGCAGATACAGCTCATCGGAAAGATTATTAATGACATCCCTGTGCATGCCTTCCATCGTACAGCCGGCAGCATGAAAATGTCCGCCGCCGCCAAACGCAGCCGCGACCTTACTGACATCGAGCCAGTCCTTGGACCGCAGGCTGACCTTATAGGTAAGCCAGGCCGTCTCATACATGAAAATCGCCACCTCAACACCTTCTGTATTGCGAAGCTGGGCGACAATGCCATCCATATCTCTCGAATTAAGTCCGTAAAACTTCATCGTCTTAGATTTGATCGCCGCAACAATGACCCTGCCGTCATAGAGTGTAAAGCTCTCCATCAGTGCTCTTCCGAGAATCTGATTTTCCGCATAGGTCTTCTGATAATATGATTTTTCCAGAATTCTGGTAAATGGAATTCCCTTTTCCATCAGCTTTGCAGCGATCCGCATGGTTTCAGGAGACGTGCTCTGGTACTGAAATACACCGGTATCATGAACAATGCCCATATACAGTGCTTCGGCGCAGGCACGCGAAATTTTATCCTCTTCAAAAAACTCCCAGATCACTTCACATGCAGAACTTGCATCCGGCCTGTTGTAAAACCAGGTATACCGCCCGTCATTTGTAACATGATGATCCAGACAGAGTGTCTTTGCGGCGCGATGATACAAATCTCCAGCCACACCGATCCGGTCCACGGAACTGATATCCACCAGAATCAGCAGATCACAGGTATCAGCGTCATCGCAAGCCATACGGATTTCGTCCATTCTTTCCAGACACATCAGCGCATTTCTCGGCTGCTGCATGTAGACAGTTGTCTCCAGAGAAGGATAGTTTTCTGTCAGATACAAATACATTGCCATACAGGATCCGACACAATCCCCGTCCGGATTTACGTGTCCGGCGATGGCAACCTTCTGTACGCCATCCAGATATGTCTCAATCGACTTCATTAAGATCACTCCCATCCTGTAAAGATTCCTGCTGCCCGGCGGAATTCTCCGTGTCGCCGCGTTCATTCTGTGCCGTTTCGTCCTGACTGATCACATCACTGATCAGTTTCGACATGTGATTGCCATATTCAATCGATTCATCCAGCCGGAAAATCAATTCCGGCGTATGCCGGAGGTTCAGATTCTGCGCCAGCAGACGGCGCATAAAGCCGCGGGAACTGTTTAGTCCCGCAAGCGTCTCCGCCTTCTTGTCTGCATCACCCAGTACACTGACATAGACTTTGCAGGTCTTTAAGTCAGGTGCGACCTCGGCTGCCGTGACGGTCGTCATGGGAGCAATCCGCGGATCTTTCCCGTCCGAGCGGATAATCTCCGACAGGTCCCG
>CAZRNI010000340.1:0-2543 GCA_964601425.1 uncultured Eubacterium sp.
GGCCGCGGCAAGATCCGCACGCGCGCGGTTACAAGAATTGAGACGCTTCCGAACGGAAAGAGCCAGATTCTGGTCTCCGAGCTTCCCTATATGGTCAATAAGGCAAATCTGATTAAGAAGATTGCCGATCTTGTAAAAGATAAGAAGATCGACGGTATCACAGACGTCAACGATCATTCCAGCCGCGAAGGTATGGAAATTTGTATCGAGACGCGCCGGGATGCCAATCCGAATGTCATCCTGAACCGCCTGTATAAACACACGCAGCTGCAGGATACATTTGGTGTGATTATGCTGGCACTGGTGGACGGACAGCCGAAGGTGCTGAATATCCTTGAGATGCTGAAGTATTATCTCGCACATCAGGAAGAGGTTGTCACCAGAAGGACCCGCTATGATCTGAATAAGGCAGAAGAGCGCGCACATATCCTGATCGGACTGCTGAAGGCACTTGATCATATCGACGAGATCATTAAGACCATCCGTGCATCTGCAAATACACAGGAAGCAAAAGAAAACCTGATCAAACAGTTTGCATTTACTGAGCCGCAGGCACAGGCCATCGTTGATATGCGCCTGCGCGCACTGACAGGTCTGGAGCGCGAGCGTCTGCAGAATGAGTACAATGATCTGGAAATCAAGATCAAAGAGTATAAGGAAATTCTCGGAAACCGCAGTGTACTCCTGAAACTGATTAAGAAGGAAATTCTGGAAATATCCGATAAATACGGGGATGACAGAAGAACGGTTATTACGTTTGATGAGACAGAGCTGACGACAGAGGATTTGATTCCGCAGGAGAATGTGGTCATTGCGATCACACATCTGGGCTATATTAAACGGATGACTTCTGATACCTTTAAGAGCCAGAACCGCGGCGGCAAGGGCATCCGGGGCATGCAGACGCTGGAGGATGATTATATCGACGATATCTTCATGTCATCCACGCACCATATCATCATGTTCTTTACGAACCAGGGCCGCGTCTACCAGATGAAGGGTTACCGGATTCCTGAAGCGGGACGAAACGCCCGCGGAACAGCAATCATCAATCTGCTCCAGCTGCAGCCGGATGAAAAAGTGACGGCCGGCATTGCAATTGATGATTTCCATGAAGGAAATTATCTGCTGATGGCGACGAAGAAGGGAATCATCAAAAAGACCCCGATCATGGCCTATGCAAATGTCCGCAATAATGGTCTGGCAGCAATTTCGCTGCAGGAAAACGATGAACTGATCGATGTGAAATTCACCGACGGAAACCGTGATACCATGCTGATTACGGAAAATGGTCTGCTGATCCGATTCAACGAAAAGGATGTCCGCAATACAGGCAGAACATCTATGGGTGTACGCGGCATAAGGCTGGATGAAGGGGACAAGGTTGTTTCCATGCAGTTGGATGTACAGGGCGAATACATTCTTTTTGCTTCTGAAAACGGGTACGGAAAACGTACACGTATCAGCGAATTTAATGTACAGAACCGCGGCGGCAGAGGAAAAATCTGCTACAAGGAGAATGAAAAAACAGGAAAATTGATCGGCGCGCGGTCTGTCGAGGATGATAATGAAGCGATGCTGATTACGACAGAAGGTATTATTATTCGTTTCTATGTCTCTGATGTCTCCATTCTCGGACGCTACGCAGCAGGTGTAAAGCTGATGAATGTCGGAGATGACGTGACTGTTGCAAGTCTTTCAAAGGTACGCAACGATGAGGACGATCTGCCGAAGGACGAAGACGGCAATCCGATTTATCCGGAAGGATGTAATGCGGGAGAAGACGCAGATGCTGAGAATCCGTCTTTGAATTTGTCAGAATCAGGCGAAGAAGAACCGGATAAAATTCTGTAAACAACTTTTCTGACAGGAAATAAAGATGAGCAGGAAAAAATATATCGCAGCCGGGCTGCAGCTGGCTTTATACCAGGCCGGCGGACAGACCCGCAGGCTGCTGAAAAAACACCTTCGAAATAAAATGAAGCAGTCGGTTTCCGGATTGTTCCGGAAACCCAGGCTGCAGGTGAAGACCGGATTTTCCGGTATGAAACATATTACAGCCGGAGCCGGTATGATAAAAGAGAAGAAGGCTAAGAAACAAAAAAGGCGCGCGAAGGTACTTGCGCGCCTTGCGAAATACGCTCTGCGTGAAACCCGGTATAGCTGAAATATCTTTGTTCAGAAAAAAGATAGATTTGTTGTCCCCGCCTATAGAGGCGGGGGCATCTTACACTGAGATATAATTACCAGATATTGCGTATGATTTTTCATGTATCACAACACTTGGTGGGTTTTGAAAAACCTGTGAAAATACAGTGAAAATCAGTAAAAATCCGTTGACAAAATAAATCCTGTTTTGTATAATTTAACTCACGTCACATCTGTGGCGTGTCTGTTTTTATGAAGAAATGCAATGTGTTTCTTCATAATAAATATCCGATCGCTGGTTGCGGCTTACGCAAATTGGCATGATTGAATCTCGGACTTGGAGTCGCGCTGATCGCGCACCGTTATGGAGAAGTACTCAAGAGGCCGAAGAGGCG
>CAZRNI010000341.1:0-2538 GCA_964601425.1 uncultured Eubacterium sp.
CAACCGGCATAAGTTTTCATACGAATACGAATGATCACGTACATCCGGGCGCGGTGCCAAAGCCGTGTTCGGATATACTGCGTCTGAGATGAGGATAAAATAATGGCTGATAAAAGAGATTATTATGAGGTGCTCGGCGTCGATAAAAACGCAGATGAAACGACACTCAAAAAGGCCTATAGAAAGCTGGCAAAAAAATACCATCCGGATATGAATCCGGGTGACAAGGACGCCGAGGCAAAATTTAAAGAAGCAACCGAGGCATACGGCGTGCTCTCCGATCCGGAAAAGCGCAGACAGTATGACCAGTTCGGACATGCGGCCTTTGAACAGGGCGGCGCCGGCGGATTTGGCGGATTTGATTTCAGCGGTGCGGATTTCAGCGATATTTTCGGCGATATCTTCGGCGATTTCTTTGGCGGCGGCAGAACGCGCCGGGCGTCGAATGCACCGCAGCGCGGTGCCAGCCTGCGGGCGGTTGTGCATCTGACCTTTGAAGAGGCTGTTTTCGGCTGTGAAAAAGAGCTGGAGCTCACGCTGAAGGATACCTGTAAGACCTGCGGCGGCAGCGGCGCAAAGCCCGGTACATCACCGGAAACCTGCAAGACCTGCGGCGGCAGCGGTCAGGTACGGCGCACACAGCAGTCTCTGTTCGGTATGGTCCAGAATATTGAGACCTGTCCGGACTGCCGCGGTACCGGCCGGATTATCAAGGATAAGTGTGCGGACTGCGGCGGCACAGGTTATACCTCTTCCAGAAAGAAGATTCAGGTCTCTGTTCCGGCCGGTATTGACCACGGACAGAGCATCCGGATCCGCGATAAAGGTGAACCCGGTAGAAACGGCGGACCGCGCGGCGATCTGCTGGTAGAAGTTTCGGTTGCGCAACATCCGATTTTCCAGCGTGACGGTGTCAATATCTTCTCAACCGCACCGATGACGTATGCACAGGCAGCACTTGGCGGAGATATCCGGATCGATACAGTTGACGGACCGGTTGTTTATACGGTTAAGCCGGGAACTGCCACAGATACACGGATCCGTCTGCGCGGCAAGGGTGTACCGTCCCTGCGCAGCAAATCCGTGCGCGGCGACCAGTATGTCACACTGGTGGTACAGGTGCCGACAGATCTGAACGAAGAAGCGAAAGAGGCACTGCGCGCGTTTGATGCGGCATGCGGAAACAGTGAGCCTGACGGGAAGACCGAAGACGGCACGCATAAGAAGAAAAAGCGGTTTGGAAGAAAGTGAACTATGAATAATTAAAGACTGCTCAAAACAACGTTCCAACGCAGACACGCTTTCGCTTGCTCGTTCTGGCAGCGGTACTAATTTCGCAAGACTGAGTCTTGCTCAGCAAGTACCGGCCGAACTCGAACAGTCTGCTTATGGAAGAGTTGTTTTTCGCAGTCTTTTTATAAGGATGTCCGCAGGAGAGATATTCACCTGCGTCCGGCTGTGTGAAAAGCAGAAGGACAGAAGGTGGTTGTTTTCAGGATTTCTCAAGAAAAAGTGAGGACAAAATTATGAAGTGGATTAAGTACAGACTGCAGACGACGACCGCAGCTGAGGATATTGTGAGTGCAGCGCTGATGGAGGCGGGTGTGCAGGGGGTTGAGATTGAGGACCGGCAGCCGCTGACACAGGAGGAGCTCGCACAGATGTTTGTGGATATTCCGCCGCAGTTTGGTACGGACGACGGGACTGCCTATCTGAGTTTTTATCTGGAGCCGGATGCGGACCAGGAGGAGGTTCTTTCGGAGGTGCGCACGGCGCTGGATGAGCTGCGCGAATTTATGGATATCGGTGAGGCGTCGATTGTCCAGAGTGAGACGGAAGATAAGGACTGGGTGAATAACTGGAAGCAGTATTTTAAGCAGTTCTATGTGGATGATATTCTTGTGATCCCTTCCTGGGAGACCGTGAAGCCGGAGGATGCAGATAAGATGATTCTGCATATTGATCCGGGCACGGCGTTTGGAACAGGTATGCATGAGACGACACAGCTGTGTATCCGTGCATTGAAAAAGTATGTGAAACCCGGCATGCAGATACTGGATGCCGGAACAGGCAGCGGAATTCTTTCAATTGCTGCGCTGAAGCTGGGTGCAGGTTATGCCTGCGGCACGGATCTGGATCCGTGTGCAGTGGAAGCGGTATCCGACAATAAGCAGGCAAATGACATTGCTGCGGCGGATTTTGATCTGATCATCGGCAATCTGATTGATGACCCGGCTGTGCGCGAAGAGGCCGGATTTGCAAAGTATGATATCGTGACGGCCAACATCCTTGCGGATGTGCTGGTTCCGATGACACCTGCGGTTGTGCCGGCAATGAAGGACGGCGCAATTGATATTACCTCCGGGATTCTGGAGGGGCAGGAGCAGAAGGTGACCGACGCGTGTGAAAAGGCCGGGCTGACTGTACTGGAAGTGAACCAGCAGGGTGAGTGGATGTCGGTTGTAGCGCGGAAATGAAGTTATGGGCGCCGGATGTTCCGGGCATTTGAACGAACATTCTGACGGAACGCAGCAAAGA
>CAZRNI010000342.1:0-2538 GCA_964601425.1 uncultured Eubacterium sp.
CATTGGGATTGCGCGCGAGGCGGCTGCCACATTCGGAAAGCAATTCTGCCCGCCGGAAGTGAAAGTGACCGGAAACGATGAGAATGCATCTGACTATATCACAGTCGAAATCCGCAATCGCGAGCTTTGCCCGCGGTACTGCGCGCGTGTTGTGAAAAATGTTAAGATCGGACCGTCTCCGAAATGGATGCAGCGCGCGCTGGCATCTAATGGCATTCGCCCGATCAACAATCTGGTTGATATTACAAACTATGTCATGGAAGAGTACGGCCAGCCGATGCACGCGTATGATCTGGACAAGATCGCCGGACGCAAAATTATTGTCAGCAATGCAGAAGACGGCGAGAAGTTTGTGACCCTCGACGGCCAGGAGCGCACGATGGATCACGATGTTCTGATGATCCGCGACGCTGAAAAGGCTGTCGGCATCGCAGGCATCATGGGCGGCGAGGATTCCATGATAACAGATGATGTCCAGAATCTTCTCTTCGAGGCGGCTAATTTTGACGGAACGAACATTCGTCTGTCTGCAAAGCGCATCGGACTGCGTACAGATGCATCCGGCAAGTTCGAAAAGGTACTGGATCCGAACAATGCGGAAGCGGCAATTAACCGTGCCTGCCAGCTGATTGAAGAATTCGGCGCAGGTGAGGTCGTCGGCGGCATTGTTGATGATTATGAGAATCCGGTCGGAGAGCGCCGTGTGCCGTTTGAGCCGGAGAAGATCAACGCACTGCTCGGAACAGATCTCTCTGAAGAAGAGATGCTGAAATACCTTGCTTCTGTCGAACTGTTCCAGGATCCGGAGACAAAGGAAATCATTGTGCCGACCTTCCGGCAGGATGTATACCGCACATGCGATATCGCAGAGGAAGTCGCAAGATTCTTCGGCTATGACAATATTCCGACAACCCTGCCGTCCGGCGAAGCGACGACCGGCAAGCTGCCGTTCAAGCTCCGGATTGAAGAAAAGGCACGCGACGTTGCAGAGTTCTGTGGATTCTCACAGGGCATGTGCTATTCCTTCGAGAGCCCGAAGGTGTTTGACAAGCTGCGTCTCGATGCAGACGATCCGCTGCGGAATGCTATTCAGATTGCAAATCCGCTGGGAGATGACTTCTCGATCATGCGCACGACACCGGTCAATGGCATTCTGACATCTCTTTCGACAAACTATAACCGCAGAAACAAAAATGTACGGCTCTATGAGCTGGGTAATATTTATCTGGCAAAAGAGCTTCCGCTGACAGAACTGCCGGATGAGCGCATGCAGTTCACGCTTGGCATGTTCGGCGACTGTGATTTCTATGACATGAAGGGTGTTGTCGAAGAATTCTTTGAGCAGATTGGTATGCACAGCCTTGTCCGCTACGACAAAAACGCAGGCAAAAACTTCCTGCATCCGGGACGCCAGGCACTGATTATCTATGACGGCGAAACAGTGGGTTATCTCGGCGAACTTCATCCGGAAGTGGCAGGCAGCTATTCTCTTTCCGGTACGAGAACCTACCTTGCAGTGCTTGATCTGCCGACCATTCTGCCGTTTGCAACATTTGACCGGAAGTTTGTCGGTATTGCGCGGTATCCGGCAGTTACAAGAGACCTCTCTATGGTCGTTCCGCAGGAAATCGAGGCTGCAGCGATCGAGGACATGATCCGTCAACGCGGCGGTAAGATTCTGGAAAGCCTGAATCTGTTCGATCTCTACGAAGGAGATCAGGTCGCAGAAGGGCACAAGTCCATGGCATACTCCATTGTATTCCGCTCCACGGAGAAGACGCTCGAAGAGGCGGACATCACATCTGCCATGAAGAAGATCCTCAACGGACTTTCAGGGATGGGGATCGAACTGAGGCAGTAACATGAAAATATACGTTATACGACATGGTCAGACGGACTGGAACAAGGAGGGACGTCTGCAGGGCCACAGCGGCGCCGACCTGAATGAAAACGGTGTCGCACTCGCAGAGGAAACGGCGCAGCATCTGCAGGATGTCCCGTTTGACCTCTGTTTTACCAGTCCGGCGCTTCGCGCGGAGCATACCGCGCAGATTATTTTGAACAACCGGATCATCCCTGTGATCGAAGATGAACGACTTCTGGAGATTGGATTCGGTGTTTGGGAAGGTGTTCCTGCATTCAGCAAGGACGCCGAGATCAAGTTTGAGCCGGAGGTTTTCAAAGGATTTCTAAGAGATCCGCTTTCATACGTTCCGCCGGAAGGCGGGGAATCGATTTCTGATGTGCTGGAGCGGACCGGAGATTTTCTGGATGAGATTCTGAAGGAGCCTGCTTATCAGGATAAGACGATTTTGATTTCAACACATGGATGTGCTTCCAGAGCGTTGATGAACCGTATGTATGAGGAGCCGGATAAATTCTGGCAGGAAGGTGTGCCTGCAAACTGTGCAGTCAGTATCATTGATGTTGAAAACGGGATTCCGAAGCTGACGCAGAAGGATCATGTATACTGTACAACAGACACAGATGATATGTGGGCAAAACAGAAACTATGAAAACAGGTGATTTTTACTATGA
>CAZRNI010000343.1:0-2533 GCA_964601425.1 uncultured Eubacterium sp.
ATAGTTAACTGTGCACAGACCAACCTTCATAGCTGCTGCAAGGGCTTTCTCCTCTTCCCAGAACTTAGCCTGGACCTCAGCGATAGCCGGGCATGCACCGAATGCATACAGAGAGTAGTCAGCTTTGTTCTTTCCAAGAACGGTATCGAAGTTCTGCATTGTAGAAACAGCAAGGACTGTTCCCGGAACATGGATAACCGGGTTAACGTTGGAAAGGTTGATATCAAGAACGGTGTTGCCCTCTACGAAACCATGATGGAACTCTTCACCCTTCTTGGAGATTGTAACTTCGCCCTCAGCGTCGATGATTGCATCGAATGCCGGAATGTAGTATGCAGAAGCCATGAATCTGTCGTTGTCTTTTGCCGGCAGAGCTGCACCACGGATTGTTGTGATACGGTCCTCAACCTTGCACTCGTTTGTGACAACGCCGCCGCGGCGGACTACACGGATGCCGTACGGTGCTGTGTACCATGCGCCGACAACAACGTCCTTTGTGCAGTTCATTTCACGCATCAGCTTACGGAAGATGAATGTACCGCAGTTATCCGGAAGGATGTGGATGATCTGTCCATCCTCAAGAAGCGGGATGAGCTCTTTGAAGATCGGCTCATGTCCAAGAGCAACTGTAGCAACAACGATGATACCTGCGCCCTTAACTGCCTCTGCCAGGTTGTCTGTAGCAAGTGCAACCTTAGCGATACCTCTTCTCTGGAAACCGAAGAAGCTGAACTGGTTACCGGAAAGGGTAATACCTGTCTTCTCGATGTTCTGGAAGTTTGTCTTTGCGAATCTCGGCTGATCCCAGATTCTTACTTCTTTGCCTGCAAGTGCGCAGTCAGCTGCCAGTGTCTTACCTACAGCGCCGCCGCCCCGAATTGCAATCGGCATATCCTTGAGATAACTTACGTCTGCCATTTTTCATTTCCTCCTTAGATTGATTGTTTTTGAATAGCAACGTTACATTGATTTTGTTTTAATTGTTTTGTCTCGGGTCGTTGACCCTTGTTCATTGACTTGAGTTCATTATACTTCGGGTCACCGAAATTGTAAAGAGAAAATATTGTACAAAAAACGGGGTGAATAATTGTGCATATGAGCGAAAACCTCTGTCTGGTTCTTCCAGGCTCACAAGCAGGAGACAGAGAATCGTCCCCTATTCCCCCAAAAAAAGGAGACAGAGAATCGTCCCTGTCTCCCAACGCTCAACGCTTCGGTTTTCATTGCCAACACATCACGATGCGTGGCTTTCCTCCTACTCCCCGTGCTCTTCGACTCCGGTCAGGCCGATCGCCGTGACGAGGATTGCATCCTCCATCATCTCCGCGAGGCTGCGGCCGAGATCATCGAAGCACCACATCACCTCGACACCGACCATGGTGGACAGGAGCATATCCGCATAATATTCAGAAGGAGTGTCTGTATCCAGCACACCCTGCTTCTTGCCTTCCCGGACAATCTTCAGAAGGCACTTATACAGGCCGCGGTCATGTGAGTAGATCTGATAATCTTCAAAATGGAAGTAATTCGCGATCATCGCGCGGATGATGCCCTTGCCGCGCTTCTCATATTCACGGTAACTGTAGCGGACAAAATGCACCGCCATATCAAGGAAGCTCTCCCCCTCGATCTTCTCATAGGCCTCTTCATAGATCTCATCAGAATGTTCGAAGGTATAAAGGATGATTGCTTCCTTAGAATCGAAATGTACATAGAAGGTTCCCTTGGCAACTTCGGCCGCCTTTGTAATATCTTCTATATTAACATTGTTGAATCCCTTCTCGTTAATTTCCTGCACAGCCGCCTGGTAGATCTTATTCTTCGTTTTCAGCGCCTGCAGCTGACGTTTTGTCATATTCTCGGGCTTATCTTTTGTAAGGTTCTCCAGCTTATCTGTAACTTCTTTCATAATATCAATACTCTCTTTTCTGACTTTCTGACTTTTCAAAGATAACTTTTCTGCTTCAAAAGAAATATTTTTCTGAATTTCATGATCGCTTATAAGCACTTACAGAATTATGCCGTTCGCGGAAAAGAAGCCGGCAGTTCGTCCGAAATACTTTGCATCTGTTTATCCGTATTTCAGCATACACCATTTCGATACTCTTTGCATATATTTTTCTGCAACTCAGCATACACTATTACTGACTCAAATTCAATGACTTCGCGACTAATTATTGTCCTGAAAAACAATCTTTGTAAATTTTGCACATTTCTGGATTCCCGTTTTTGTGACCTTCGATGAAAAACAGGTTTTAGCTTTTTTCGCATTGACTTTTTAATAGAAAGATCTTAGAATGAACTCATAGTCAGTGACTGAACGTCAGTGTCTTGGAGTCAGTAAATTGCAGCTAACCATTTCAAACGGTCCCGCTGCACTTCTGCTCTCCCGGATCTGCGCGGCAGACTGATACAGGAAAACGAATTTACTAAATAAAGTAACAACCAGCAACCAATTAAAACAATCAATCTATCAAAAGTCCAATTTAAGTATCCAAGGAGGATGAATGTCATGGCGAAAAAAATCGACATT
>CAZRNI010000344.1:0-2197 GCA_964601425.1 uncultured Eubacterium sp.
TCATCCGTATTTTTGACTGCCTGAATGATCTCCGCAACCTGGAGACCTGCGTTAAGGCAGCCAATAAAGAAGGCGCACATGCGCAGATCGCACTTTCCTATACACTGGGCGATGCGTACACACTTGACTACTGGACCAGCAAGGCAAAGGCAATTGAGGAGATGGGAGCTGATTCCATCTGTATCAAGGATATGGCAGGCCTGCTGATTCCGACAGCTGCGACAGAACTTGTAACAGCACTCAAGGAAGTTACAAGCCTTCCGATTGATCTGCACACACATTACACATCCGGCGAAGCTTCCATGACTTATATGAAGGCGGTCGAGGCTGGTGTAGATATTATTGACTGTGCAATGTCTCCGTTTGCACTGGGTACCTCTCAGCCGGCAACGGAAGTTATGGTTGAAGCATTTAAGGGAACACCTTATGACACCGGTCTGGATCAGAAGCAGCTGGCAGAGATCGCCGACTACTTCCGTCCGTACAGAGACGAGTGCCTTGAAAACGGTCTGCTGAATCCGAAAAACATGGGTGTCAACATTAAGACACTGCTGTATCAGGTACCGGGCGGTATGCTGTCGAACCTCACAAGCCAGCTGGCTGAACAGCATGCGGAAGACAAGTTCTATGATGTTCTTGAGGAAGTACCGCGCGTCCGTAAGGATCTGGGTGATCCGCCGCTTGTTACACCGTCTTCACAGATCGTCGGAACACAGGCTGTCTTCAATGTCATCTTTGGCGAGCGCTACAAGATGATCACAAAAGAGACCAAGGATATCCTGCTTGGCCGCTATGGACAGACTACCAACCCGGTTGACAAGGCATTGCAGGACCGTGTCGTAGAAGAGACAGGCGAGCAGCCGATCACACACCGCTTCGCAGATGATCTGGAGCCGGAGCTCGACACACTCCGCAAGGAGATCGCACCATACATGCAGCAGGATGAGGACGTACTCAGCTATGCACTCTTCCCGCAGGTAGCCATGGATTTCTTCAAGTATCGCGATGCACAGAACACCGGAATCGATGCGACGAAGGGCGATGCCGAGACCAAATCCTATCCGGTCTGAGTAATATATTGATTGTAATAAAAAATTCCGCGTCATAATGACGCGGAATTTTTTATATAAACCCCGATTTACTCTGCCAGCGTTTCCCACTGCTCGTATAGCTCTGCAAGCTCCTCATTGATTGCATTCTGCTCGGCAGACAGTTTCTGGCAAAGCGGGAGATCGGTGCCGGTCTCCGGAAGCGAGAACTGTGCATCGATTTCTTCGCTGCGCGCTTCCAGTTCAGATATACGGTTTTCGACAGATGCGAGCTGGTTTTTGCGGCGCCGTTCTTCTGTTTGCCGCTGTTTTTGTTCTGCGCGCGCCTGCTTGGATTCAGATATGCCGGAAGCAGCATCTCCCGAAGTGGAAGCAGCCAGATGCGCACGCATTTCTTCGTGCTTTTCCAGATAATAATCGTAATTGCCGATGTAGTTAACAAAATTCCCGCCTTCCAGATCCAGAATTCTGGTGGCGATCCGGTTGACAAAGTACCGGTCATGGCTGACGCAGAGAATGGTGCCGGTATATTGCCGCAGCGCATCCTCAAGGATTTCGCGGGAGATCGCATCCAGGTGGTTGGTCGGCTCGTCCAGAAGAAGGAAATTTGCCTCTGAGAGCATTAGTTTCGCGAGTGCCACGCGGCCCTGTTCTCCGCCGCTTAAGTTTCCGACAAGGCCGAATACATCGTCCCCGGTAAATAGAAATGCTGCGAGGACATTGCGGATCTCCGTCGCGGTCAGCGTCGGATACTGGTCGGATATTTCTTCAAAGATTGACTTCTCGGGATGCAGCAGCTGGTGTTCCTGGTCAAAATAACCGATCTGCACATTGGTGCCGAGGGTGCAGGCGCCTGATGACGGCGGTTCCAGACCACAGATCATCTTCAGAAGTGTTGTTTTTCCGGTTCCGTTGCGGCCGATGACTGCCACACGCTCGCCTTTGTGAATTGAAATATTCTGATCCCGGAACAGCAGGTTATCTCCGAAGGCTTTTGTAAGGGAATCGATCTCGAGAACATCTTTGCCGCTTTCGGTTCGCGGCTGTAGCTGTAAACGCATTTCAGAATGTTCATCGACAGGTTTCTCAATTCGTTCCATTCGTGAGCGCGATTTTTCGCTGATCTCTGCCCGGTTTATACTTTTTTC
>CAZRNI010000344.1:2207-2501 GCA_964601425.1 uncultured Eubacterium sp.
AGCTTTTTAATGACGGATTCCTGGTGCCGTATTTCATCCTGCTGTTTTTCCCAGGCGCGAAGGAGGGCTTTGCGTGCTTCAGCTTTTTTCCGGCTGTACTGCGTGTAATTGCCGGAGAATGAGAGGGCAGTACCATGTTCCAGTTCTACGACTTTTGTTACGACGCGGTCCAGAAAATAGCGGTCGTGAGAAACGATCAAAACAGCATGACGGTAGGAGGAAAGGTAAGATTCCAGCCATTCGATTGAATTCATATCCAGATGGTTTGTCGGTTCATCCAGTAAAAGAAGATCT